>DAOSUG010000135.1:0-5999 GCA_035378545.1 Micropruina sp.
CCGAAAGCGCGAGTCAGCCGAGACCGCTCAGCCGTGGACGCTCAGCCGAGGACGCGAAGCCGAGGACGCTCAGCTGAGGCCGCTCAGCCGAGGTCTCGCTCAGCTGAGGCCGCTCAGCCGTGGACGCTCAGCCGAGGCAGCCCAGCCGAGGCAGCCCAGCCGAGGCCTCGCTCAGCCGAGGCCGCTCAGCTCGATCTTCTTCATCTGCAGCATCGCCCCGTAGCTTTCGGGGGTGAGCAGGTACTCGTTCAGGTCGGCCGGCACCACCTGCCAGCTGACCCCGAACCGATCCACGCACCAGCCGCACTGCTCGGCCTCGGGCACCGCGCTGAGCGCCGTCCAGTAGTGGTCGATGTCGGCCTGGTCGGCGCACAACAGCATCAGTGACACACCCGGCGAGAAGGTGTCGGGCTGCTCGACGGCCGAATCCATCAGGGTGAACGACTGGTCGAACACCATCATCGTCGAGTACATCACCGCGCCCTCGGGGGCCGGGCCGGACGGCTGGGGGTAGCGCGCGACCATCGTGATGCGTCCGTCGGGGAACAAGGAGCTGTAGAAGGCGAGCGCCTCGTCGGCCCGGTTCTGTGCCTGGGCCCCGAACAGCAGCGAGGTGAGCACCGCCGGCCCCGGCCCGGCCTGCGGGTCGGAGAGAATGAACTGCCAGCCCACGCCGAAGCGGTCACGCACCCACCCGTAGTACGGGTTGAACGGGTACTCGGCGAGCGGCATCATCACCTGGCCACCCTCGGCCAGGGCGGTCCAGAGCGTCTGCATCGTGGTGCGTGCGTCGGGGTCGGCGGCCTCGTCGAAGGGCAGGGTGAACGAGATGGACTGGTTGACCTCGAACTCGGGGCCGGCGTTGATCGCAGAGAACCGGAAGCCACGCAACTCGAAGTCGATGGCCAGTACCTCACCGGCGAACTCGCGCTGAAAGTCAGGCAGGCCGGTGCTCGGGTAGCGCTGCTCGTGCAGCACCCGCGAGTCGGGGAAGTGCTCGGTATAGAACGCCACCGCCTCTGCGGCCGTGTGGTCGAACCAGATGCTGGGCACGATCTTCTGCATGGCAGAACCTCCTCGTCGGGTGCCGCATACGGTAGCGGCCCCTGCCGACGGTTTCATCGCTCGGGCGTCGAAGCCCTGCCGATCAACTCGCGGGTTCACCGGCGGCCAGCAGTACGGCCAGTCGGCGCTTGCGGCGGTTCTCGCAGATTACCCAGGCCACGTCCGGATCTGTGGTGTCGAGGGCGCCGAAGGCGCGAAGCCCTGGCGCGGGGTCGGCCGCGATGGCGACCGACCAGCAGTAGCCGAGTGCCTGCCGCAGCGTACGGACGTCCGCCTGCCGGCGCCGCTCGGGCGGCAATCCGACCAGCTGCTGCGTCGCACGCCCGCATGCCGCCAGTGCCGCGGTAGCCGTCCGGGGGTCACGGAGCAGGCGGGGTTCGCACACCGTGGCGATCCCGCAGCGCACCACCAGGGGGTCGGACGACGCCGTCCAGCGTTCGACCAGCCTGCGCAGCCGGACGGGGTCCGCGTCGCCGATCCGCTGACCGGCCATCGCCGCCGCCTCACGCACGCGCCACCGCGCGTCACCGGCGTAGTGGGTGAGCAGCTCATCGGGTCGGGGATCGTCCGGGTCGTCGAGGGCGAGCCGGCCCAACGTGGCCACCCCGCAACAAGCCAGGAACTCACCCGCAGCGGCGGCCAGTTCGAGCGCCAGTTCGCGGGGCAGCACATCGGACGCGGCGTCGATCAGTTCGAGGTTGCCGCGCGGGCCCGGCAGGTGGCTGTGCGCGTCCAGGTAGGCAGGGATCTCGGCGGGCGGCAGCGCCCGCAGCACATCCGCGTACGCCGAGCGTTTCGTGCCCATGAACCCACGGTATCGGCGTGCGGACCGGGGGGACGACCCTCCGCCCAGCGCCCCCCTAACCATCTCTGGCCTGCGTAGCTACGCAGGCCAGAGATAGTTAGGCGGGCGTTGGGCCGGGTCAGCCGACGAACAGCGGACTTCCAGGTGGGTGCGCGCGCAGTGTTCGCAGCAGCAGCACCGCGGCGATCAGTCCCGAGGCCGTCGCCACCACCGCGGCCCAACCCAGAGGCACGGTGGTGTGGTTGAGCAGATAACTGAGATAGGTGGTGATACTGGCCGCCTGCATGCCGGCGGCCGGCCACCAGAACCATCCATCCGCGAAGCCGGCGACCACCAGCAACACCTCGGCCAGGTAGAAGTACCGCTCGTGCATCTCGGGCAGCAGCAGCGGGATGATCAGGGTAGACGTGGCGGCCAGCAGCACGATCTGCGTCGGTGAGAGCGCCTGCCCCCGGGCCAGCAACCACACCCCGAGGCCGGTCACCACGCCCACCGTCAGGGCGAGTCCCGCGTACTTCCACAGCACGGACGCATCCGCGGGCAGCCAGGCGTACGGCGTCGGTGCGTTGTGGGTGAAGCTCTGGCCGTCATTCAGCACGAAGCCGCTCCCACCGCCGCCCGGTGGCCGGCGCCCGGCACCCGGTCCGCCCACCGTGCCACCGGTGCCGGAGGGATCGGTGATCTGGAGCGGGTACACCATGAGTTGGCTGACCAGGCTGCGCCCCGCCAGTAGGGCGGGCACCAGCGTGGCGACGAAGGCGGCCGGGGCGGCCAGCAGACTCACCCACCGGTGGCGGTTGATGATCACCACCGCGACGAGCGCGGGCAGCAGGAACACCGCCTGCAGCTTGAAGCCGAACGCAAGCCCGAACCATGCGGACGCGGCCCCAGAGCGTCCCTCGAGCAGGCACAGCACGCAGGCCAGTGACGCGGCGGCGTACAGCGAGTCGCACTGGCCCCACACTCCACTGTTCATCACGACGGTCGGCAGCAGCAATACCACGCCGAAGGCAGCAACCGGTGCCCACCTCGCACCCGGACGAAGCCGCAGCACGATCGCCGCGGCCACCCCGGCAAGTGCCAGATCGCCCAGGATCGACAGGGTTTTGATCGCCACGATCGGTGGGATCGGAAGGTAGCTGGTGAGGGCGAGCAGCACCAGATAGGGCGTGTTGTAGTTCGAGAACGAGTCGTCGTGCAGGGCGGCGAAATGTCCGTTCGTCGAGATGAAGGCGTACCAGCGCGACAGGAACGTCCGGTAGTCGCCGGACTGGAAATCCAGGAACCGCCAGCGCACGGCGACACCCAGCACGGCCACCGCCGCCAGCGTCGACCCGCGCCCCCATCGTCCGGTCACGTCTCCTCCTCCCTGCGCCGAGCGCCCCCAACTATCTCTGGCCCGCGTAGCTATGCAGGCCAGAGATAGTTAGGGGGGCGTGGAGCGTCAGCCCACGAACAGCTGGTTCACCTGGTCGTTGGCCGCGGTCAGAGTGTCGGCCTTGGCCTTGCCGGTGAACACCGCGTCCACCGCCGGCTGCATGATGTTGGTGATCTGCGAGGCGTGGTCGGTGATCGGGAACAGGAAGGTCGTGCCGTCCTTGACCTGCACGGTGAACGGCGAGACGTCGATGCCCTTGGCCTTGAACGCGGCCTCGGCGAGCTCGGTACCCGACGGGATCGCCGGGAAGACCGCGCCGGCCTTACCGACGATGTCCTGGCAGGCGGACGATCCGAGGTACTCGACCCACTTGATCGCGGCCGGCTTGTTCTTCGAACCCGACCACACCGAGTCGGCCAGGCCGTTGTACATGCTGGAGCGCTTGCCGGACGCACCGACCGGGGTGGGGGCCAGGCCGGTCTCGACACCCTTGTAGCCGAACATCTGGTTGATCATCCACGAGCCGTTGGTGATCATGGCGTACTTGCCCGCGCCGTAGATGTCGGCCGAGCTCTGGCCGGTGACGGCCTCGACGCTGGGCATGTAGCCCTTCTCGATCAGCGAGCGCATCCAGGTCATGGTGTTCTGAAACTCGGGCTTGTCGTAGTTGTAGTGGGTGCCCCAGGGGTTCTTGTCGGTGAACTGCCAGCCTGTCGTGCCGGAGTACATGCTCCACTGGGTCTGGCCGTTGCCACCACCCGAGCCGCCGTCCAGGCCGAGGCCGTACACCTTGACCTTGGTCTTGTCGAAGCCGGCCTCGTCGCCGCGCTTGCCGTTGGCGTCAACGGTCAGGTGGGCGATGGTCTTCTCGTACGTGCCGCCGTCGGTCGGGTTCCAGGTCAGGTTCTGCAGATCGGCCTCTTGGACGCCGGCGTCCTTGATCAGCTTCTTGTTGTAGAAGATCGCGACGGTGTCGAAGTCCTTGGGCAGGCCATAGCGCTGGCCGTCCTGGCCGACCCAGAGATCGGCGAGGCCCTTCTGGTAGATGTCGGTCTTGATGCCGTCCTTCTCGAGGGTGGCGCCGAGCGGCTGGAGCTGGCCCTGGGTGACGAACTCGGGGTACTTCGACAGGTGGTTGGTGAAGACGTCGGGGGCGGTGCCGGCGACGAAGCCGTTGGTGAGGCCCGACCAGTAGTCGTCCCAGGCGTACTGGCTGATCTTGACGGTGACGTTCGGGTTCGCGGTGTGGAACGCGTCGGCGCAGGCCTGGTAGGCGGGCTTCTGGTTGTTGTCCCAGAGCCAGTAGGTGACCTCGCCGGAGGCGGTGCTGGTGTCGATCGCGTCGCCACCGGTGGTCGCTCCGGCGGTCGTGGTGGGTGCTGCCTCGCCGCTGCAGGCGGTCATGGTGAGGGTCAGGGCGGCGACGGTCGCGAGGGCGGCGCCGGCCTTGCGGGTGAAGCGGAACATGGGCGATTCCTTTCGGGAGTCAGTACGTGGGCATGCGTGGTCGGGCGGACGATGCTGCGTCCGCGGTCGGTGGCGGAGTGGGGGACGGAGCGGGCTACTTCGAGCCGCTGTAACCGATCGAGTCGATGATCTTGCGGGCGAAAGCGAAGAACAGGATGAGCACCGGCAGCGCGGTGAGCAGGGTGGCGGCCATCAGGCCGGCCCAGTCCGGCGACCCGGCCGGAGTCTGCGAACGGAACACGCCCAGGGCCACGGTGAGCACCTTGGTCTGTTCGGTGTTGCCGACCAACAGTGGCCAGAAGTAGTCGTTCCAGGTGGCGATGAAGGTGAGGATCGCGAGCGTGGTGATCGGCGCGGTGCTCATCGGCAGAATGATCCGGAAGAAGATCCGCCATGGCCCTGCGCCGTCGATCGCGGCCGCCTCTTCGATCTCGCGGTTGATGCCGAGAAAGAACTGGCGCAGAAAGAAGATCGCGAACGGCGTCATCAGGAAGGTAGGCAGAATCATGCCCGGCAGCGTGTTCAGCAGCCCGAGGTTCTTGATCAGGATGAAGTTCGGCAGGCTGGTGAAGATCGGCGGCACCAGCAGTGCGCCGAGAAACACGCCGAAGACCAGGTTGCGTCCGGGCCAGCGCAGCCGGGCGAAGGCATAGGCCGCCATCGAGCAGAACAGGATCTGACCGATGGTGACCGCCCCCGCGTAGAAGAACGAGTTGCGCAGGTAGAGCCAGAAGTTCACCGACGCTCCGGAACCGCCCTCGGCGATCGCCTGCTCGGCGGTGCCGAGCCCCAGCACGCGCTGGAAGGCACCCCAGGTGAAGTCGACCGGCAACAGCGAGTTCGGGTCGGACGGCAGCGAGCGGGTGGTCGAGAACGCCGTGCGGATCATCCACAGGAACGGAAAAATGGTGAGGATCAGGAACACCACCATCACGGCCCAGGCACCGATCCGGCCGGGGCTCATCCGGCGCCGGCGCTGCTTGGCCTCGGCGTCGGCGAGAGCGACTTCTGCAACGGTTGACATGGCCATACTCCTTTACGCCAGATCCGACTCGCCCGAGCGCAGCAGCCGCAGCTGCAGCACCGCCAGGGCACCGAGAATGATGAAGAGGATCACCGACAGGGCGCTGCCGTAGCCGAACTGACCCTCGCCGAACGCCTTTTGGTAGATGTAGTACTGGAACACCCGGGTGACGTTGACGGGACCGCCCCGGGTGGTCACCGCCACCGTGTCGAACACCTGGAACGAGCCGGTCACGGTGATCACCAGCACCATCGCCAGCA
>DAOSUG010000136.1:0-5999 GCA_035378545.1 Micropruina sp.
AGCCCATTTCGATCAGTTCGGTCTTGTCATAGGCGCGCACCGAGAAGCCGAACTTCGCCCCGAGCTCGTCGGCCACGGCCGCGAAGTCGGTGGCGGTGAGGTGCCCGGCCGGGGTGTTGGCCACGTCGCGGGTGATGGACGCGGCCCGTACCCCGATCGCTGCCCGGTCGATGCCCTGGCTCGCCTGGTCGGCGTCGGCCCCGGCGATCTTGACTTCCAGCACGCTCAGCGGCTGCTCCTTGGGTTTGCGCTGCAGTGCGGTGTAGCGGTAGCGGGCCAGCCGAGCACCCTCGGTGATCACCTGGCCGGCAGTGAGGGCGTCCAGGCCGAGGGGTGGCACCTCGATGCCGAGCCGTCCGCCCTTCTTGGCGCTCGCGCGGGCCGCGGCGGCCGCGGCGTCCCGCAGGGAGTCGGCGGTGGGCTCGTCCGAACCCAGCCCGACGAGCACCAGCGGACGGTCCTGCTGGGCGATCACCAGGCTGCTGCCCGGTTCCGCATCGAAGCCGGCGGCGGCCAGCGCGTCCGCATCGAGGCCGGTCCGCTCCGCGAGATCGGTGCCGGCTGCGACGAGCAGGGCGACCGCGTCCAACTCGGAGGAGAACTGGTCGACGGCACGCACGTCGCATTCGAGTTGCAGGGAAGGAATCGGAGTGAAATCGTCCGGAATGAGTTTGTTGGGGCTTCGCGACATCACAATCTCCTGGTCTACGACGTTGCGGCGAGTTCTTCGCCGTCAATAGCAACATACTGCGGCAACCACGGCCCTGGCCGGTTTGCCGATGGAACGCTCGAATAGGTGAGCGGCGGGGTGGCGCGGCGAGATGGGCCCTCGTGGGGCGGCTCGCGGGCGACGGGCTGGGTGCGATCGTCGGGGTCCATGCACCGCGCGGCCGACGCGATGGCAGACTGGGGCAGCTCCTGGGCCGGGGAGCTCCGAGGGTGCGTGCTCAGTAGCCGCGCGACAGAGGCCATGTCGGGCGACACGTCAGCATTGCCGGCGTACTAGAGTCCCGCTGTGAGCCCCGTGACGATCGTCCTGGTCATACTCGTGGGCGCCGTTGTCGCCTTCTTGTCGAACCGGGTGCCGCTGGGGGTGGTCGCACTCGGCGTGGCGGTCACGCTGTGGGCCAGCGGGGTGTTGACCCTGCAACAGGCATTGGCGGGCTTCGGCGACCCGACGGTGATCTTCATCGCGGGCCTGTTCGTGGTCTCGGACTCATTGGACGCCACCGGTGTGACGGCCTGGGCCGGCCGACAGGTGATCAACCATGGGGGCGGCAGCCGAGTGCGGCTGCTACTGCTGATCGGTGGCCTGGTGGCCGTGCTGACCGCCCTGATCAGCGTCAACGGGTCGGTGGCTGCGCTGGGGCCGGTGGTCGTCGTGGTCGCCATTCGAGCCGGGATCGCGCCCAGTCAACTGCTCATTCCACTCGCCTTCGCTGCCCACGCCGGCTCCTTGCTGCTGCTGACCGGAACCCCGGTCAACATTCTGGTCAGCGATGCGGCGGCCGACGCGGGCGCGCGCCCGTTCGGCTTCTTCGAGTTCGCGCTGGCGGGCCTGCCGCTGCTGGCCGGGACTCTGCTGATCATCGTGCTGTTCGGTCAGCGGCTGCTGCCACACCGGCCGCCGAGCGCCATGTCGCCGGACGTCAGTGAGCACGTCCGGATTCTGCAGGCACAGTACGAACTGCCCACCGACACCCAGTTGGTGGGAGCTCGGCGAGGGGTCACTGAGGTCGTCATCCCGCCGCGCTCCGAGCTGATCGGCCTGCGCGTGTTCCCCGGCATGAGCACACCCTCGGGCGACCTCGTGGTGCTGGGCCTGCAGCGGGCGGGGGAGCCGCTCGGCGGCTCCGACACCACGCTCGAGACCGGTGACGTGATGCTGCTCGGCGGCACCTGGCAGCACCTGGAGCACCATACGTCCGGCTCCGAGGTTCTGGTGGTGGACCCCCCGGACGCGCTGCGGCGTTCCATTCCGCTCGGTGCGGGCGCCAAGCGTTCGATCGCGGTGCTCGCGGCGATGGTGCTGCTGCTCGCCACCGGCCTGGTGCCGCCGGCCATCGCGGCGGTGCTGGCCGCTCTGGCGCTCGTCCTGACCGGTGTGCGCACGTCAGCCGAGGCCTACCGCGCCGTCAACTGGACGACGGTGGTGCTGGTCGGCGGCATGATTCCGCTCTCGACCGCGTTCATCTCCACCGGGGCCGCCGATCTGATCGCCGAGGGTGTGCTCACCATGGTCGGGGGCAGCTCGCCGTATCTGGCGCTGCTGGTGATGTGCGTGCTGACCATGATTCTTGGCCAGTTGATCAGCAACATGGCCACGGTGCTGATCATGTTGCCGATCGCCACGGTGTTGGCCGCCGACCTGCACGTGTCGGTGCTGCCATTCATGATGGCCCTGACCGTGGCGGGGGCGGCGGCCTTTCTCACCCCGGTGGCGACGCCGGCCAACACGATGGTGTTCGAGCCCGGCGGCTACGTGTTCTCTGACTACTGGAAGCTCGGCCTGCCGATTCTGTTGCTGTTCCTGGCCGTCGCGGTGTTCTGGGTGCCGTTCGTCTGGCCGTTCTGAATCCGGAGCTGGCCCCACTCAGCCCGTGCCCGTCCTTCCGCTTGACTGCGCGTGAACGGAGTTGAGAACCGTCCCCGACTCCGTTCACCACTCCGCCCGTGCCCGTCCTTCCGCTGTGAGCTGCGGGTGAACGCAGGGGGAAGTCGTCCCCGACTCCGTTCGCGACCGCTCGGACCATTCCATGCCCCTCCCGCGACCTGCCCGTGTCAACGATGTTGTGCAGCAGCCTGTCATTCGTCACCGTCGCCAGGCCCTGCCGGTCAGCGGTTTGGCGAAGCGCCGGCCAGCGCGCTATTTTTACATCATCTAATGTAAAAAATGAGGAGGCCGTGGTGAGGCGGGGACGTTCGCCCTGGCGGGACTGGCCGCTGATCGGCTGGCTGAGCATCGCCGTGGCTGTCGCTCTCGGCCACCGGTGGCTGGCCGAGAGCCAGTGGCTGCTGCTGCACCTGGTGTTTCTCGGGGCCGTCACCCATTCGATCATGGTCTGGAGCATGCACTTCGCGCAGACCCTGCTGCGTCAGCCACCGCCAGCGCATCAGGACCTGCGACTGGCCCTGCTGACGCTCGGCTCGGCTTTGGTGTTCATCGGTGTGCCCACCGCCAACTGGTGGCTCACGCTCGTCGGCGGCAGCATCGTCGCGGTCACCGTGGGCTGGCACGCCTGGCTGCTGCTGCGCATGGTGCGCACCGCCCTGCCCGCCCGGTTTCGTGTCACCGTGCGGTACTACATCGCCGCCGGTTGCAGCCTCGCCCTCGGGGCCGGCTTCGGCATCGCCTTGGCCTGGGGCTGGACGGACAGCTGGCACGGACGCCTGCTGGTCGCGCACGCCCTGACGAATGTGCTGGGCTGGCTGGGCCTCACCGTGACCGGAACCCTGCTCACCCTGTGGCCGACCATGCTGCGCACCCGCATGGACGCCTCCGCCGAGGCGCTGACCGTCCGCGCACTACCGGTGCTTCTCACCGGCATCGCGGTGGCGGTGGGTGGTGCTCTGATCGGCGTCACCTGGATCGGTGCCCTCGGCCTGGTCGCCTACCTGGCCGGGTTCGCGCTGTGGGCCGGGGCGTTGTGGCGTCCGCTTCGGGCCAAGCCGATCACCGAGTTCGCCCCCGCATCGGTCGCCGCCGCCCTGTGCTGGCTGGTGATCGGGCTGACCTGGGCGGGTTGGGTGCTGGTCAGCGCCGGCGACTGGGTGCAGGTGCGTGAGCAGTTCATCTGGCCCGCAGCCGCGCTGGCCGGCGGGTTCGGTGTGCAGATCCTGACCGGCGCGCTGTCGTACCTGCTGCCGTCCGTGCTGGGCGGAGGGCCGTCCGTGGTGCGCGCCGGGCAGCGCTTCTTCAACGCCGCCGCCGGTTTTCGCCTGGTCGCCGTCAACGGTGGTCTGGTGCTGTGGCTCGCGCCGACACCGAGTTGGGTGAAGGTGACCGGCTCGCTGCTGGCGCTGGGCGCCGCGGCCTCGTTTCTGCCGATTCTGGTGCTGGGGCTGAAGGCGTCCATCGCTGCCCGGCGTGCGGTGGCCAAGGGCGAGCAACCCGAGCCGCCCACCGAGCGTCCCTCACCGTTCGCGGCGACCCAACTGATCGCGGGTCTCACCGCGGTGGCCGTCGCGGTCGTGGTCGGCGTGGGGGTGGATCCGCACGCCGCCGGCGTGGCCGCCGCCCCCGCCGCCACTCAGGTGGCCCCGACCGGACGGACGGTGCGCGTGAGCGTCGAGATCGTCGCCATGCACTACGTGCCCAGTTCGGTGAGCGTGCATCCCGGAGACACCCTGGTGGTCGACCTGGTCAACTCCGACACCAACACCCACGACCTGGTGATCGGCGAGGCTCGGACGGCCCGGCTCGGGCCCGGCGAGAAGGCCACCCTGGACGCCGGCGTGATCGGCGCCACGGTGCAGGGCTACTGCTCGATCGTCGGCCACAAGCAGATGGGCATGACCTTCGACGTCAACGTGGTGGGTGGTCCGGCGACCAGCCCGACGGCGTCCGCTGCGCCGGACGGGCATGCCGGCCACGACTCGTCCACCGGGACGCAGCCGCTCTCGGCAGTGATCGATCCGGTGTTGGCCCCGCTCAGCGCCGAGAAGGTGCACAGACTCACACTGACCGCGCAGGAGCTTCCGCTCGAGGTGGCACCCGGGGTGTGGCAGCGGCGCTGGACCTTCAACGGTCGAGCGCCGGGCCCGACCCTGCACGGCCGGGTCGGCGACGTGTTCGAGATCACCCTGGTCAACGGCGGCACGATCGGGCACTCGATCGACTTTCACGCCGGATCGCTCGCACCCGATCGCCCGATGCGCACGATCCAGCCCGGTGAGTCACTGGTGTACCGGTTCACCGCGACCAAGGCCGGGGTCTGGCTGTACCATTGCTCGACGATGCCGATGTCGACCCACATCGCGGCCGGCATGTTCGGTGCGGTGGTGATCGAACCGGACGGGTTGCCCACCGTGGACCGCTCCTACCTGCTGGTGCAGTCGGAGACCTACCTGCAGACCCGGGCCCCCGACGCGGTCTCGGCGACCGAGGTGAACGCGGACGCGATCGCGGCCGAGCAGCCCAGCTACGTGGCGTTCAACGGTGTGGCGAACGGGTACGACCAGGTGCCGCTCGAGGCGACGGCGGGGGAGCGGGTGCGGTTCTGGGTGCTGGACGCCGGCCCGAATCGTCCGAGCAGCTTTCACATCGTCGGTGCGCAGTTCGACACGGTCTACGTCGAGGGTCACTACGAGTTGCGCCGCGGCAAGGACGGCTTCGGCGGCACCGACGGAGGATCGCAGGCCCTGGGCCTACAGGCCGCCCAGGGTGGCTTCGTCGAGGCGGTCTTCCACGAAGCCGGCCGCTACCCGATGGTCACCCACGTGATGAGCGACGCCGAACGAGGCGCCCACGGCTACGTGGTGGTGCGCCCATGACCGCGACACGCCACCGTGCGAGCCCGCATCGCCCGTCCCAAGAACCGCAACCACAAGGAGAAACAATGAATCAGTCTGTTCCCATCGAAACCATCGAGATCGCCGAGGCGTCCGGACACACCTGCAACTGCGGCGAGCATGGCGCGGCTGCCCCGGTGCTGGACGTGCGGCAGATTCCGCACGCGATCCGGCACGGTGCGGTCTTCGGGGCGCTCGAGCAACTGGGTGCCGGAGGCGTGCTGGCACTCGTGGCCCCGCACAACCCACTGCCGCTGCTGAACCAACTCGCGCAGCGGTGGCCGATCGACATCGCCTACCTCGAGGACGGTCCGGCGGCCTGGCAGCTTCGGATCACGCGCCGGGCCTAAGCCTGGATCCACCGATCTGCGCCTACTGCGCGGCCCCATCCGGGCACCCTGGCTGCGTCGGCCACGCTCACCAGACGCCCGGCATGCCTTCGCGCGGACCGGCTTGCCAGGCCACCCGTCTGGTGCCGCTCGCGACGG
>DAOSUG010000137.1:0-5968 GCA_035378545.1 Micropruina sp.
GAAGGGATGACCTGATGGCCTCGCTTCTTCGCATGCCCGGCGTGTCCGCCGACGCCGACACCGCCCTGCTCGAGAGCTGGTCGATCGCCGCGGGCGACACGGTCAGCCGCGGCGACGTGCTGGCCACCGTCGAAACCGACAAGGCGATGGTCGAGATCGAGGCCGAATCGGACGCGGTGGTGCACACCCTGCTCGTTGACGGCGGCTCGACCGTTGCCGTGGGCGACCCGATCGCCGTGCTGGCCGAGCCGGGGGAGGACCCGGCGGCCGCCGCCGCGCTGGCGGCGCAACTGACCGGCTCGGCTCCGGCACCAGAACCCGAGCCGGAGCCAGCGGTGGCCCTTGAAACCATCGCCGTGGCCGAAGACATGCAGGCGCCCGACCCCGGGGCGCCCGCCGCCCCCGCGCCGCCGGTCACGACGCCGGACGCGCCGGGTTCGGTCCCCGCTCCGCGCCCGACCCGTCGTCCGGGTGAACGCATCTTCTCCAGCCCGCTGGCCCGCCGGTTGGCCGCCGAGTACGGCCTGGAGTTGGCCGACATCGACGGCACCGGACCGAACAACCGGATCACCAAGAAGGACGTGGAGTCGGCCTACGCCGATGCGGCGGGTCAGGTTGCGCCACCCGTCACCGGATCTCGACAGGCCCGCCCGATGCAGGAAGCCCGCCCGACGGAGCAAGCTCGACCGGCGCAGGGGACGCGACCAGCCCAACCAGCGCAGGCGTCTCGACCAGCTCGACCAGCGCAGGGATCCGTGACCCACATTCCGCACACCCGGCTGCGCCGGGCGATCGCCGGCCGCCTGCAGAGTTCCAAGCAGAACGCACCGCACTTCTACCTCACCCGCGAACTCGACCTCGGCCCGCTGCTTGCGCTGCGCGCCCAGGTCAACGAGGGCGGCGAGGTGCGGGTGTCGGTCAACGACCTGCTGGTCAAGGCCGCCGGCCTGGCGTTGCAGCAGGTGCCGGAGGCCAACGTCAGCTATGCCACCGACGAGTTGCTACAGTACGGCAGCAGCGACGTGGCGGTGGCGGTGGCCAGCGACCGCGGCCTGGTCACCCCGGTGATCCGCAGCGTCGAAAGCCTCGGCCTGACCGCACTCTCGGCCGCCATCAAGGACGCCGCGAAGCGGGCCGGCGAAGGCCGGCTGCAGCAGAAGGAACTCGAGGGCGGCTCGCTGACGGTGAGCAACCTCGGCATGTTCGACGTCGACGAGTTCGCCGCCATTCTGAATCCGCCGCAGAGCACGATCCTGGCGATCGGCTCCGGCAAGCCACGTCCGTGGGTGGACGCCTCCGGGCAACTCACGGTCGCCACCACCTGCCGGGTCACGGCGTCCTTCGACCACCGCGCCATCGACGGCGCGCTGGGGGCGCAGTACCTGCAGGCCTTCTCCGCCCTGATCGCCCGCCCCATCCAACTACTGCTGTGATCCTTCACCCGTTCGGCGCAACGCTGCGCCCATGTCCTTGAGGAGAGGCACATGAAGAAGATCATCAACGACCCGTCCACCGTTCTCGACGAGATGAACCGCGGCTTCGCCACGGCCTACGCCGACATCGTCGAGTTGCACGACGACCCGTTGTACGTGTGCCGCAAGGGCGGTGCCGTGCAGGGCAAGGTGGGCGTGATCTCGGGCGGCGGCTCGGGCCACGAGCCCCTCGGCGGCGGCTACGTCGGCGAGGGCATGCTGAGCGCCGCGGCGCCGGGTGCGTTCTTCAGCTCGCCGACCCCCGACCAGATCCTCGCCGCCACCCAGGCAGCGGACGGCGGCGCGGGCGTCCTGCACCTGATCCTCAACTACACCGGCGACATCCTGAACTTCGAGACCGGCGCCGAACTGGCCGAACTCGAAGAGATCCCGGTCAAGACGGTGGTGATCGACGACGACGTCGCCGTCGAGAACTCCACCTACACCGCCGGACGCCGCGGCGTGGCGGGCGCCATCGTGGCGTTCAAGCTGGCCGGTGCCGCCGCCGATCGCGGCGACGACCTCGAGAACGTCACCCGGATCGCGGCCAAGGCCAACGACAACATGGCCACCATGGGCCTGGCGATGACCGCCTGCACGGTGCCGACCGTCGGCAAGCCGAGCTTCGAACTCGGTGAGGACGAGATGGAACTCGGCATCGGCGTGCACGGCGAGCCGGGCGTCAAGCGGGTGCCGATGATGAAGGCCGACGACATCGTCGACCTTCTGCTCGAGAAAGTGCTGGACGACCTGAAGCTCGAGAGCGGCGAGAACGTGCTGCTGTACATCAACGGCCTGGGCGCCACGCCGCTGAGCGAGCAGTACATCCTGTACAACCACGCGCACGACGTGCTGACCGCGAAGGGTATCAACGTCATCCGTAGCCAGATCGGCAACTTCTTCACCTCGCTCGAGATGTCGGGTGCCTCGCTGACCGTGATGCGGCTGGACGACGAGCTCACCGAGCTGTACGACGCCCCGGTGCGCACAGCGGGCTGGCGCGCGGGCGCCTGAGCCTGGGTCTGGACGGGCTCACCTTACGGGGTGAGTCCGTCCGATTCTGTCTGCGATCGGATCTAGACTCCCCGCGTGAGCACGCAACTCAGCCCGGAGCAGCTTCGGGCACCCGAGGGCATCCGCATTCTGTATGCAGGTGCGGCGATCGTGGCCTGCCTGGTCGGGGTCTACTTCATCCACGACGTGGTGGCACCGGTCTTCTTGGCGATCACGCTCGTGCTGACCGTGCGTCCGCTGGTGGTGTGGCTCGACGGCCACCGGGTGCCCAAGATACTGGGCTCGCTGATCGGCATGCTCGTGGTGTTCCTGGTGCTGCTGGCGATTCTGTTCGCGGTCACCGTCGCGATGATCCAGTTCGTGCAGGCAATGCCGGCCTACGCAGATCGGTTCAACCAGATCTACAACAGCGTGTACCAGCAGATGATCGCCTGGGGCATCAGCGAGACCACGATCACCGAGTGGTTGCGGTCCTTCGACTACACCAGATTGCTCGGCTACGTCACGGGCGTGATGAGTTCGGTGCAGTTCTGGGCCACCTTCGTCGGCTCGCTGTTCCTGTTCGTCGCTTTCGTGGCGGTCGACATGACCGACACCACCGAGCCGCGCAGCAAGCTCGCCGTGGTCAAGCCCAACCTGGCGGCCGCGCTGCTCGACTTCTCGTGGCGGGTGCGTCGGTACTGGATCGTCAACACGATCTTCGGCCTGTGCGTGGCGCTGATCAACATGGGCATTCTGGCCTGGTTGCAGATTCCCCTGGTGCTCACCTGGGGCATTCTCGCCTTCGTCACCGCCTACATTCCCAACGTCGGCTTTCTGATCGGCATGATCCCGCCCGCCCTGATGGCACTGCTGGCTCGTGACGTACAGACCATGCTGATCATGGTGGGCCTGTACGTGGTGGTGAACTTCATCGCCTCAATGGTGATTCAGCCCAAGGTGACCGGTGACGCGGTGGGGTTGAACATCACCACCACGTTCATCTCACTGGTGTTCTGGGCGATCGTCATCGGTCCGCTCGGCCCGATTCTCGCCGTGCCGCTCACGCTGTTCTGCAAGAGCGTCTTCTTCGACGCCTACCCGCGCACCCGCTGGGTGTCGGTGTTCATGGGCGGCAACCTCAAGGAGTTGGGCGGCGCCCAACCCGTGCCGCCGCTGGAGTCGCCGGCCGTGCAGGACGATCCGTTGGTCGAGCCCGAGCCCGACGCCCACACTCACGCTCAGCCCGCGAGTGACGACGATGCTGATGCCGAGCCCGCGTCCGAACCCGTCGCTGAGACGGCCACTGGGTCCGAGCCGCTCGCAGTGAGCGAGAACAAGTCGCCGCCGGCCTGACCGCACGACGCCGGCTCCGGCGAAGTCCGGGTCACTTCGTTGTGCCACGCGTCCTGTTGTGCAGGGCCTCGGTGAACTACCGTCGAGGCAGAGCACGAGGAGGTGCGCATGTCTGAGACCAAGGCCGGCCCCACCGAACGCGAGGCCCGCAAGGTCGCCGAGGCCGCCCGCGAGACCCGCTGGACCAGGCCCAGCTTCGGCAAGGAACTCTTTCTGGGCCGGCTGCGGCTCGACCTGGTCGACCCGTGGCCGAGCAACAGCCCCGAGCAGGTCGAGACGGGGGAGGCGTACCTGGCGCGACTGCGTCCGTTCGTGGAGGGCATCGACGGCACGGCGATCGAGCGCGACGCGTCCATCTCGGACGAGGTGTTCACCGGCCTGGCCGAACTCGGCGCCTTCGGCATGAAGGTTCCCCAGCAGTACGGCGGGGTCGGGCTGTCGCACCTGTACTACTGCAAGGCGCTCACCCTGACCGGTTCCGCGCACGCCTCGGTCGGCACGCTGCTCAGTGCACACCAGTCGATCGGGGTGCCGCAGCCGGTGAAGATGTTCGGCACCGACGAGCAGAAACAGCGGTACCTGCCCCGGGTGGCCGGCGGCGAGGTGTCGGCCTTTCTGCTCACCGAGCCGGACGTCGGTAGCGACCCGGCCCGGCTGGCCTGCAAGGCTCGTCCGGTCGAGGGCGGCTACCTGCTGAACGGGGTCAAGCTGTGGGCCACCAACGGCACGGTCGCGACGCTGCTGGTGGTGATGGCACGGGTGCCCGCGAGCGAAGGCCGGCGCGGCGGCGTCACCGCGTTCGTGGTCGAGTCGAACTCCGAGGGCATCACGGTCGAGAACCGCAACGCGTTCATGGGGCTGCGCGGCATCGAGAACTCGGTCACCCGGTTTCACGACGTGTTCGTGCCCGAGGCCAACGTGCTGGGCGGTGAGGGACGGGGCCTCAAGATCGCCCTGACCACCCTGAACACCGGACGCCTGTCGCTGCCGGCGATGTGCGTGGCCTCGTCCAAGTGGTGCCTGAACGTGGCCCGCGGCTGGGCGGCCGAACGGGTGCAGTGGGGTCGTCCGGTCGGCCGGCACGAGGCACTGTCGACGAAGATCAGCTTCATCGCCGCCACCACCTATGCGCTGGAGGCGATGGTCGACCTGACCTGCCTGCTGGCCGACGACGACGAGAACGACATTCGCATCGAGGCGGCACTGCTCAAGCTGTACGCGTCCGAGATGGCGTGGAAGGTGGCGGACGAGCTGGTGCAGATTCGCGGCGGCCGCGGCTTCGAGACCGCCGATTCGCAGCGGGCCCGCGGCGAGCGGGGCATCGAGGCCGAGCAGGTGCTGCGCGACCTGCGCATCATGCGCATCTTCGAGGGCTCCACCGAGATCATGCACCTGCTGATCGCCCGCGAGGCCGTCGATGCCCACCTCGACGTGGCCGGCGACATCATCGACCCCGAGGCGTCCCGCGACGACAAGCTCAAGGCGGTGGGCAAGGCGGGCGTCTTCTATGCAGGCTGGTTGCCCACCCTGGTGGCGGGCAAGGGCCTGGTGCCCACGTCGTTCGGCGAGTTCGGACCGCTGGCCACGCACCTGCGCTTCATCGAGCGCACCACCCGCAAGCTGGCCCGCTCGATCTTCTACGCAATGGCGCGATGGCAAGGTGCGATGGAGCGTAAGCAGGCCTTTCTCGGCCGGGTGGTCGACATCGGTGCCGAGCTTTTCGCGATGACCGCGGCCTGCGGACGGGCCAAGGCCGAGCGTGCGACGCACCCGCAGGGCATCCAGTTGGCCGACCTGTTCTGCGCCCAGGCCCGGGTGCGCATCGACGCGCTGTTCACCGCGCTGTGGAGCAACACCGACGATGCGGACGATGCCGCCGCCAAGCAGGTGCTCGAGGGCCGCTACGCGTTCGTGGAGTCGGGCATCAAGCTGCCCTCGGACGAGGGGCCGTGGGTGAGCCCGGTCGAGCGGGGTCCATCGGTCAGGCCGGATGTGCGGCGGGTGATCCCCCGGCCGTAGATAGAGACCACCCCGTTCGAGCTCGTCGGTACCGCCGCTTGTCGAGCTCGTCGAAACCTGGTGCACCCGGCTGTCGAGCTCGTCGAAACCGGGTGCACCTGCTGCTCCAGTCCACCGGTACCCGTCCG
>DAOSUG010000138.1:0-5966 GCA_035378545.1 Micropruina sp.
AGCTGCGCGAGGTGGTGATCGCCACCGGCGCCGACACGGTGATCTGCGACGGCGAGCTCGAGCCCGCGCAGCTGCGCAACCTGGAGGACCGGGTGCGGGTCAAGGTGATCGACCGCACCGCCCTGATCCTCGACATCTTCGCCCAACACGCCAAGAGTGCCGAGGGCAAGGCGCAGGTCGAACTGGCCCAGTTGCAGTACCTGCGGCAACGGTTGCGCGGCTGGGGCGGCAACCTGTCCCGGCAGGCCGGCGGACGGGCGGCCGGTGGCGCCGGCATCGGTGGCCGCGGCCCCGGCGAGACCAAGATCGAGACCGACCGGCGTCGCATCCGCACCCGCATCTCGGTGCTGCGCAAGCGGCTGCGCGAGATGGACGAGGTGCGTGCCACCAAGCGCCAGGAGCGGCAACGCAACGAGGTGCCGTCCGTGGCCATCGTCGGGTACACCAACGCCGGCAAATCCTCGCTGCTCAACCGGCTGACCGGTGCCGGCGTGCTGGTCGAGAACGCGCTGTTCGCCACCCTCGACCCGACCACGCGGCGCTCCGAGGCGTCCGACGGACGGGTGTACACGCTGACCGACACCGTCGGGTTCGTCCGCCACCTGCCGCACGACCTGGTCGAGGCGTTCCGCTCCACCCTGGAGGAGTCGGTGCTGGCCGACCTGCTGCTGCACATAGTGGACGGTTCCGACGCCGACCCGCAGGGCCAGATCCGGGCCGTCCGCACCGTGTTGGGCGAGATCGGCGCGGGCGACGTGCCCGAACAGCTGGTGATCAACAAGATCGACCGGGCCGAACCCGACGCGCTCACGGTGCTGCGCTCCCAATACCCCGACGCCGTCTTCGTCTCGGCCCGCACCGGCGCAGGCATGGACGAACTGAAGCAGCGCGTCGAGCAGCGGCTGCCGCGTCCGGCGATCGAACTGCGGGTGCTGCTGCCCTACGACCGGGGCGACCTGCTGAACAAGATCCACGCCGGCGGCGAGATCCTGAGCCTGGAACACACCGGTGACGGCACCGCGGTGGTGGCCCGAGTCAATCAGGGCCTGGCGGCGGAACTGGCCGAGTACCAGGTGGTCGAGGGCTGATTCCACACCAGCCATTGACCGCTCACTTGTTTTTTGCAAGTATGGCGGTCAACGCACCGAGCCTGGAAAGAGGCCCTTGATGACCCAGATGTTCGTCAACCTGCCGGTGACCGACCTGGAGCGCGCGAAGGCGTTCTATACCGCCGTCGGTTTCTCCATCAACCCGCTTTTCACCGATCACAACGCGGCCTGCGTCGTGGTGGAGGACGGCCACAGCTACTTCATGCTGCTGGTTCGCGAGTTCTTTCAGACCTTCACCGACCTGCCGCTGGGCGACCCGTTGGTGTCCCCGACGACGGCCGTCGCGATCTACGTCGACAGCCGCGAAGCAGTGGACGCCACAGTGGCCGACGGGCTCTCCGCCGGCGGCTCCGAGGATCGTCCGCCCTCCGACTACGGCTTCATGTACCAGCGCCAGCTGGCCGACCCCGATGGCAACATCATCGAGTTCGGCTGGATGGATCCGGCCGCCGCGACGCAGGGCCCCGAAGCGTTCGCCGGCCAGCAGGGGTGAGCGCGTGGCCGCTCGCGACTACGGCCAGTACTGCGGCATCACCCGGGCGCTCGAACTGGTGGGGGAGCGCTGGGCGCTGCTGATCGTCCGCGACCTGCTCGTGGGGCCGCGCCGCTACGGGGAGTTGGCCGCCGGTCTGCCGCGGATTCCGACCAACATTCTGGCGGCGCGACTCAAGGAACTGCAGGAGGCCGGCATCATCCGTCGAGCGCCGCGCTCACGCATCATCGTGTACGAGCTCACCCCGTACGGTCGCGAACTCGAACCGGTGGTGCTGGCCCTCGGCGCCTGGGGCTTCAAGGCCATGGACGAGCCGCGCGAGGGCCAGATCGTGACCGCCGACTCGATGACCATGGCATTGCGCACCGCCTTCCGTCCGCTGGTGGCCGCTGAGCTGCCGTCCACGGTGTACGGTGCCCGGTTCGGCGAGGCGGAGCTGTTGGTAGGAGTCGATGGGCCGCGGCTGGCGGTGAGGCCCGGGGTAGGCCCGGTCGACCTGGCCTTTGCAGCGGGCCCGGGCATCCGCAGGGTGATCTCCGGCGAGCTCGACCCGCAACAGGCGATCGCTCAAGGCGTGGTCGACGTGCTGACCGGACCTCCGCAGCTTCTCGTCCGATTCGCCGACACCTTTCACCTGGCCGCCTGAGCTGAGACCTTGATCGGGGCTGGGCGCACAAAATCGGTGTCAGAGGCTCGCGGTAGGTTGTTTCGGTGCCCGAGACCGATCAGACCGAAGCGATTCTCGCTGCCGCGGTCGAGGGCATCGAGGGTGCGCAGCGTCCGGGTCAGCACGAGATGGCGGCGGCGGTGGCCGAAACCCTCGCCGGCGGCGACCATCTGTTGGTGCAGGCCGGCACTGGCACCGGTAAGTCGCTGGGGTACCTGGCGCCGGCTCTCGCGCACCTGGCGCAGGCACCCGACGACCGCATCGTGATCGCCACGGCCACGTTGGCGCTGCAGGCCCAGTTGGCCCGAAAAGACATTCCCAGCGCTCTGGCGGCGTGCCAGCAGGTCACCGGACGAACCGTCACCTCCGCCGTTCTCAAGGGCCGCACCAACTACGCCTGCCTGTACCGCGCGCGCGACGGACTCGGCCTCGATCAGGAGTCGCTGCTGGGCGGGGCCGAGCTGGCCGAGGCCCTGACCGCGACGGCCACCGACGCCTCGTCCAAGGTCGGCGCCGAGGTGGTCGCGCTGCGCGAATGGATCGAAACGGAGGCAAAGGCGAAACGCGTGGCCGACCGCGATGACGCCCCCAGCCACGGGGCCCAATCATGGGCGCAGGTGTCGATTCCGGTGCGCGAGTGCCTCGGGGTGCAGCGCTGCCCCTACGGCCAGGAGTGTTTCGTCGAACGGTCCCGCGACAGGGCGCGCGCCGCGCAGCTGGTGGTGACCAATCACGCGCTGCTGGCCATCGACGCCATGCACGGCGGCGCCGCGCTGCCCGAGCACGATGCGGTGATCATCGACGAGGCGCACGAACTGGTCAGCCGGGTCACCGGGGCAGCGTCACACGAACTCAGCCCGCAACTGATCGAGCGGGTGGCCCGCCGGTGCCTGCCCTGGTTGGACGACGACCTCGGCCTGGACTTCCTCGACTCGGGCTCCGCGCTCGCCACCGCTCTGGACGACGCCCCGCTGGACCGGGTGGAAGACCCCGACAGCGGCCTGGGCGTGGCCCTGCGGCTGGTGCGTGACGTGACCCGGCGGGTGATCAGCGCGCTGGCTGGCGACGAGTCCGACAACGACCGCAAGCAGGCCGCCGCCGCCGCGAAAGAGGTCTTCGACATCGCAGCCCAGTTGGCCGCGATGGCTCCGCACGACGTGGTGTGGGTCTCGGAGCGGGAACGGTTCGGACGCCAGGTGAACCAGGCGCCGCTGTCAGTGGCCGGGCTGATGCGCGAGGGCATCTTCGCCAAGCATCCGGTCGTGCTCACCTCGGCCACGCTCAGCATCGGCGGCAACTTCGAGGCGGTGGCGGCCTCGGTCGGTCTCGCCGAGCCGTACCGCACCGACGGCGAGTCCGACGCCGAACCCGAGTTGCCGCATTGGCGCGGCCTCGACGTGGGTTCGCCCTTCGACTACCGCCGGCAGGGCATCCTCTACGTGGCCAAGTCGCTGCCGCCACCCGGCCGCGACGGTATCGGTCCGGCCACGCTGGCCGAGGTCGCCGAACTGCTGTGGGCGGCCGGTGGACGCACGCTGGGCCTGTTCGCCTCGCAACGCGCCGCCGAAGCGGCCGCGCTGCACTGCCGCCGCGAACTGCCCGACCTCGAGATTCTGTGCCAGGGCGACGCACAACTCGGTGAACTCACCCGGCGGTTCGTGGCCACCCCAGAGACCAGCCTCTTCGGCACCCTGTCGTTATGGCAGGGCGTCGATGTGCCCGGCGACACCTGCAGGCTGGTGATCATCGACAAGATCCCCTTCCCCCGACCGGACGAGCCGCTGATGCAGGCCCGCCAGCGTGCCGTCGCCGAGCGGGGCGGCAACGGCTTCATGGCGGTGGCGGCCACCCACGCGGCACTGCTGCTGGCCCAGGGTTCCGGACGGTTGATCCGCCGGCTCACCGACCGTGGCGTCGTCGCGGTGCTCGACCCCCGGCTGGCGACGGCCCGCTACGGCAGCTTTCTGCGTGCGTCCATGCCCGACTTCTGGCCGACCAACGACCGCGAGCAGGCGATCGGCGCGCTGCGCCGCCTCGGTGAGGCCGACCCCGCCGCATCATGAGGCCTGATCGCGCGCTGCCCCGGGCGCTGCCGCGTGCCGCACGGGGGGATCCCGCAGGTGTAGTAGTTGGGCTCGCAGGTGCGTGAGCGGAAATGCGTCCGAGATTCAGGCGGTGCCCGCGCCAATGGTTCGGCGAGAGCCGACAGTTCGCTCGGGCGTTGCGTGCCGTTCACCGCACGTAACACGGCTGTGCACAGGTGCTTCGGACGGGGGGGGGGGGGGGGGGGAGTAGCGTGCTGCCCATGGGCACCGGTAGGTCCGACGTTGACGTGGTCCACGTCCCGCCGGCGTCAGGCCGATCGTCCACCGTGCTGCGCTGGATCGCAGTGGTTCTGTCCCTCTACCTGCTCATCTCAGCTGTCAGCGTCATCTCGCGCGGGTTTCGCAGCCTCGGCGCCCAGCAGGCCGAGCAGCTGTTCGCCTTCGCTGAGAACCCCCTGGTCGGGCTGGCCGTCGGCATCCTGGCCACGGTGTTGATCCAGTCGTCGACCACCACCACCGCCATCACGGTCGCAGCGGTCGGGTCCGGAGCCTTGGATGTCACCCAGGCCATTCCGATCATTCTGGGTGCCAACGTGGGCACCACCGTTACCTGCACCTTCGTCGCGCTCGGCTTCGCCGGTAACGCGACCGAGTTTCGGCGGGCGCTGGCAAGCTCCACGATCCATGACTTCTACAACCTGCTCGCGCTGCTGATCTTCTTTCCGCTCGAGGTTCTGTTTCACCCCCTTGAGCGAATGTCGGGGGTGTTGACCGACAGCCTCTACGGCGTCACCACACCCGACCCGGGTGACTTCAACGTGGTCCGCATGGCGACCCGCCCGCTGGTGAACGCCGTCACGTCCGTGACCGGCTTGGCCGGTGAGGGCACGACCTCGGCGGTGCTCACGATCGTTGTCGGTGTCGCGATGATCTTTCTGGCCGTGCGGTGGTTGAGCCACTTCCTGAAGGCGCTGATGGTCGGCCGCACCCGTGAGCTGCTGCTGCGCGCCGTCGAGGGAACACCGGCGAAAGCGATCGGCGTTGGCGCGGGCGTCACGATCGTCACCCAGTCGTCCACTGTGACGAACTCGGTGCTCGTGCCGTTCGCGGGCACGGGTACGGTCACCCCCGGCCAGCTGTACCCGGTGACGGTCGGCGCGAACCTTGGGACCACGCTGACCGCTTTGGTGGCGGCACTGGCAGTGAATGGGCCCGACGCCGCGGTCGGCCTGCAGGCGGCCTTGGTGCACGTGCTGTACAACCTGCTCGCCCTGCTGGTCGTGTTCGTCAACCCGGTGCTGCGACCGCTGCCGCTCAAGCTCGCCTCGGGGCTGGCCGACCTGGTGGCCGAGCGGCGTTGGCTTCTTGCCGTGTACCTGGTGGCCGTGTTCGTGGTGGTGCCGAGTGCGATCATTCTGCTCGGTGCGCTGGGGAAGCTGACGTAGCCCCGCCTGGTTACCGCTGGTCGCGCCCGAATTGCCGCGCTGCCGCCGTCGATCACTGCCTCGCGCGCCCGGCCCGGCCATTGTGGGACGGCCGTGCTCGGGTCGAGATCCGGATTTCGACGGACTCCATGATGAAGACGTGACCGTCCGCCGCCGGGTTTCTGGTCCGGAGATCGAGACCCGCTCTCGGTGTGCACCCGCCGCGCC
>DAOSUG010000139.1:0-5940 GCA_035378545.1 Micropruina sp.
CTCTGGCTGTCTTTCGAGCCGGTGGTTCGCAACCCGGTGAACTCGACGGTGAGCTGGGGCAGGGTGGCCTGCGCCCGGGCGGGCGGGGCGGGCGCGACCAGCACCACGGTCACCGTGACCAACCAGGCCAGCGCAAGCGCGAGCTTGGCCTGAAGGGTGCGGATCACCGTCCCATCGTAGGGTGCCGCCCGGTGGCGTCCGGGACGCCGCGAGCGTGCCCGGCCGGTGAGCCGCGAGTGCGCGCCCGGTACAGTGACTCGACGTGCCCGAACTGACCACCGCCCAGCAGGCCGCCTTGCAGGAGTTGCGCACCGGCTCGTCCGCGGTGCGCCGGCTGACCAGCCTGTTCGCGGACGCGGGGCACGAGCTCTATCTGGTCGGCGGCCCCGTGCGCGATGCCCTGCTGGGCCGGCGGGTGCACGACCTCGACTTCACCACCTCGGCCCGTCCGGACGCGATCGAGGCGTTGCTGCGGCAGCTGAGCCCCGCGGTGTGGGACATCGGACGCGAGTTCGGCACGATCGGCTGCGCCGTCACCGAGACCGGCCAGGACGGCGCGCCGGCCAAGCTGGTGATCGAGGTGACCACCTTTCGCTCCGACGCCTACGACCCGGGTTCGCGCAAGCCGTCGGTGGTGTTCGGCGAGCATCTGGGCGGCGACCTGGTGCGCCGGGACTTCACGGTCAATGCGATGGCGCTCGATCTGGCCTCGGGCGAACTGCTCGACCCGTTCGGGGGTGCGTCCGACCTGGTGAACGGGGTGTTGATGACCCCCTCGACGCCGGAGTTGTCGTTCAGCGACGATCCGTTGCGCATGCTGCGGGCGGCCCGGTTCGTGGCCCAACTCGACCTGGTGCCGGCGCCCGAGGTGGTGGCGGCGATGACGGCGATGGCCGAACGGATCACCATCGTGTCGGCCGAACGGGTGCGCGAAGAACTGATCAAGACGATCATGGCCCCCCGCCCACGGGTGGGGCTGAACCTGTTGGTGGCGACCGGCCTGGCCGGCTACGTGCTGCCCGAACTGCCGGCGTTGCGCATGGAGCGCGACGAGCACAACCGGCACAAGGACGTCTACGAGCACACCCTGACGGTGCTCGACCAGACCATCGATCTTGAAGAGTCGCGGCTCGGCGGCCCCGACCTGATCGCTCGGCTCGCGGCCCTGCTGCACGACATCGGCAAGCCCCGGACGCGGCGGTTCGAGCCGGGCGGCAAGG
The DNA here is from genome assembly GCA_035378545.1 of Micropruina sp. Lineage (GTDB taxonomy): Bacteria > Actinomycetota > Actinomycetes > Propionibacteriales > Propionibacteriaceae > Micropruina. Next base: position 1,221 of record DAOSUG010000139.1, read on the forward strand.
TGTCTTTTCATCATCACGACGTGGTCGGCGCCAAGATGGCGACCAAGCGCCTGCAGGCACTGAAGTTTCCCACCGAGCAGATCAAGGCGGTGGCCACGCTGGTCGAGTTGCACCTGCGCTTCCACGGCTACGCCGACGCCGACTGGACCGATTCTGCGGTGCGGCGTTACGTGCGCGACGCGGGCGACCAGCTGGAGCGGCTGCACGTGCTGACCCGCTCGGACTGCACCACCCGCAACGCGCGCAAGGCGGCCCGGCTGCGCACGGCCTACGAGCAGTTGGAGTGGCGGATCGACGAGCTCGCCGAACAGGAGGAGCTGAGCGCGATGCGTCCAGACCTGGACGGCACGCAGATCATGGCGATCCTGGGCATCGGGCCGGGCCCCGAGGTGGGCCGGGCGTACCGGTTCCTGCTCGAGAAGCGCATCGACGAGGGGCCCCTGGGAGAAGAGGCGGCCGAGGCCGCATTGCGCGCCTGGTGGGCGTCTCAGAGCTGACGTTTCACCCAGCGCCCCCCTAACTTTCCAGGGCCCGCGAAGCTTCGCGGGCCAGAGATGGTTAGGGAGGCGCTCGGGTTTTCCGCTGTCAAATCGCCACGCCGTGAATTATCGGAGTTATCCACAAATTTCTTGAGACCACCCGGAATTGTCGGAAACCGCATTTACTCTCAACGGACTTGCAGCCCACCCAGAGGTACTCCGCGATGACCGACGCTTCTTCCGCCACCACCGCCGTCAGGCCGAGGCGCAACCTGCGCTGGATCCTGATCGGCGTGCTGGCGATCTGCCTCGGCGGGCTCGGTTCTGCGGTGCTGTACTCGAGCGTCTCCAACGCCACCACGGTGCTCAAGGTGAATCGCACGATCTATCGCGGCGAGGTGATCGGTGCGGCCGACCTCGGTCCGGTCAGCCTCGGCACCCATCTGGGCCTCGAGACGGTGCCGGCCGAGCGGGCGCCCGAGCTGGTCGGCAAGACGGCGCTGACCGACCTGCCGAACGGATCGCTCCTGGTGCCGACCGCGATCGGCGAGGCCGAGGTGCAGCGCGGCTATTCGCGGCTCGGCCTGCGGTTGACGCCGGGCCAGGTGCCGGTCTCACCGTTGCCGTCGGGCACCGCGGTGGTGCTGGTGCCGATCGCCGCCGCCAACGACGGCGAACAATCCGGCGCCTCGTTCAAAGCCACCGTGTCGGTGGCGCCGGCCATGCTCGCCGACGGCAACACCTCGATCGAGGTGACCGTCGCCGATGCCGACAGTGACCAGGTGGCCCGGCTTGCGGCGGCCGGACGCCTGGTCGTGGTCAGGCGGGCCGGCTGATGGCGATCGTGGTGCTGTGTTCGGCCGGTCACGCCCCTGGTGTCACCACCACCGCGCTGGGCCTGGCGCTGGCGTGGCCCCGTCCGGTGCTGCTGGTGGACGCCGATCGCACCCCGACCCAATCGGTGCTGGCCGGCTACCTGCGCGGTGAGCGTCCCGGGCACCGTGGGCTGGGCGGTCTGCTGCAGGCGCTGCGCGAGCGCCGTCCGTTCGAGGGGGCCATCGAGGCCGAGACCGTTGACCTGCCGCCACTGTTGAGCGGCGCCCAGCCCCGCTTCCTGGCCGGCTTTCCGCATCCTGGCGTGGTGGGCCTGTTCGCCGGGGCGTGGCCCGATTTCGTCTCTGCCCTGGCTGCGCAGCCGGGCGACGTGCTGATCGATGCCGGACGAGTCGGCCCCGAGGGGCTGCCGCTGCCGTTGGTTCGTGAGGCCGACCTGGTGCTGGTGGTCAGCCGCACCACGCTGGTGTCGCTCGCCGCACTTCGGCTGTACCTGCCGGCGCTCAAGGACGCCGCCGACACCGACCGCACCGCGCTCGCGCTGATCGGCAGTTCGATGCCGTACTCGCGGGCCGAGGTGCAGGACCAGTTCGGCACCACCGTCGCCGCCGACCTGCCGCACGACCCGGACGCGGCCGCGGTGCTCAGCGACGGTCTGCCGGCGCCGCGCCGGTACACCGGCGGTGCCTACTTTCGCGGGGTCACGCTCGCGGCTCGCTCGATCTCGGGTCGCCTGGTCGCGGCCCGCGAACTGATCGGAGTGCGGCGATGACCAAGCTGACCACCGTGCCGCTGCTGCAGGACCTACCCTTCGAAACCACCGTCACCGCCGACCGGTTGCCGGCCCGCGAACCCCTCGATGCCGATGCGCCGGACTGGCGCCGCACCCGTCCGGTCAAGCCGCGGGACGCCGCGTCCGACGAGGCCGGCGCGCTCGACTGGAGCCTGGTGGTGGTGCTGCGCCGCAAGGCGTCCGAACTGATCGCCGCCGCGATCGCCGACCACCACGACCGGCACGGCACGGCCCTGCCCGAGGTCGACCGCCGGCTGCTCGGCCGCTCGCTGGTCAAGCAGGTAGTGCGTGACCATGCCGAAGACCTCTCGAGCAACGGTCAGGCACTCTGGCCGATCTCGCTCGAGCACGCGTACGCCGAGGGGGTCGAGAACGCGATCTTCGGCTACGGCCGGCTACAGCCGCTGTTCGAGATTCCGGGCGCCGAGAACATCGAGATCCACGGGCACGACTCGGTGATGGTGCAGTACGGCGACGGACGCCGCGAGCCTCGCGCGCAGGTGGCCGACAGCGATCAGGAGTTGGTCGAGGCGATCAGGTTTCTGGGCGAATCGGTCAGCCCGGCCCGTCCCTTCGACGACGCGCACCCCACCATGACCCTGGCCCTGGGCGATCGGTTCCGGCTGCATGCGATCGGTTTCGGCTTGTCGTACCGGCCCTCGATCACGATTCGCCAACACATTCTCACCGACGTCTCGCTCAAAGACCTGGTCGGCACCGGCATGATGCCCGACGAGGTGGGCCGCTTTCTGCATGCCGCGGTGATGGCGCGCAAGTCGATGGTGATCGCTGGCGATCAGGGAGCCGGCAAGACCACGCTGTTGCGCGCACTGATCGAGGCGATACCGGGCAATGAACGCTTCGGCACGCTCGAGACCGACTACGAACTGCTCACCCACCTGCGCCCCGAGCGGCGCAACATGCTGGCCCTGCAGGCGAAGGTGGGCATGGGTGAGCAGCAGGACGGGCGGCGGCTGGGCGAATACTCCGTCGCCGACCTGATTCCGGAGGCGCTGCGGCAGAACCTCTCGCGATTGGTCATCGGCGAGGTGCGCGGCACCGAGGCGGGGGCGATGTTCGAGGCCATGCAGGCCGGCGCGGGCACCCTGAGCACGACCCACTCGCACTCGGCGGCCTCGACCATGGATCGGCTCGCCTCGCGGGTGGCGCAGGGTGGCGTCCTGAGTGTCGATGAGGCCTATCGCCAGGTCGCCCACCACATTCACCTGCTCATCTACGTGCGCCTGGTGGACGACACCTGGCGTGGCGGACGCCGCACCCGGCGGGTGGCCGAGATCCGTCAACTCACCGGTGCGCTCGAAGCCGGACGGCCGGTCACCCACCTGGTGTACGCCGCGCCGACCGCCACCACACCGGCCGTCTTCCACCCCGACCCCGAGTTCGCGGCCGAGCTGGCCGAGTTCGACGACGCCTGGAGCCTGCCGTGACGGCCCTCGTTGCGCTCCTGGGCGCGCTGGTCTGCACCGGCGTGGTGCTGGTGGTGGCGGGCCTGCGGCCGAGCGTCCGGACCCAGCCGGTGCCTCACAGTTCCGGGCTGGCGCGGCGAATGCGTCCCTGGCTGAAGAGACACGGCTTCCGGTTCGCGGTCGGTTTGATCGGCGGCATCGCGTTCGCGGCCTTCACCGGCATGGGCGTGATGGTGCTGGTGGTGCCGGTCGCCGTGGTGGGTCTGCCGATCCTGCTGAGCGCCCCGTCCAACCGCGAGATCGACCTGTTGCAGGCACTCGACCGCTGGGTTCGGGGCCTGGCGGCCATGTTGCCCACCGGACGTTCGATCACCGACGCGATGCGACTGTCGCAGCGCTCCGCCCCCGAACTGCTGGTCGGCCCACTCGCACTGCTGGTGGCCCGGCTGGACGATCGCTGGACCTCGGGTGAGGCGCTGCGAGCGATGGCCGACGAGCTGGACTCGCCCGACGCCGACGCGGTGCTGGCCGCCCTGGCGTTGGCGGCCGAGCGCGGCGGCACCGGCGCCACGGCCACGCTGCATGCCCTCGCCGATTCGATCCAGGACCGGCTCCGGGCCCAGCGCGAGATCGAGACCGAGCGGGCCAAGCCGCGGCTGGTGGTGCGCCAGGTCACCGTGATCACGGTGGCGGTGCTGGCTCTGGTGATGGTGTTCGGCCGAGACTTCTTCGCCCCCTACGGCACGCCGGTCGGCCAAACGATTCTGCTCTGCCTGCTGGGCGTGTACGTGATGTCGTTGGTGGTGCTGCGCCGCATGATCACCCCCCGGCGCCGGGAACGCATTCTGCGCGGTGCACGATGACCGGCCAGTGGGTGGCGATCGCGTCGGGCGTGCTGCTCGCCGCCGGGTTGTGGGCGTTGGCCGGCTACTTCGTGCCCGCCCATCCGCGCCTGGGCGACGCGCTCAAGCTGATGGACGGACGCGTCCGCGCCCCGCAGCCCGCCGCCACCGGCGCCGACCGGATCGGGGCCTGGGCCCGCACCCGGCTACCCGGCGGTGTGGACGACCGCGTCGCACGACAGCTGCAACTGCGGGCCATCGGAATCGATCGCTTCTACACCTACAAGGTGATCGCCGCGGTGACCGGCCTCGCGCTGCCCAGCCTGATCGGTGTGATCCTGCTGC
>DAOSUG010000140.1:0-5917 GCA_035378545.1 Micropruina sp.
GGCCCGGTCGGCTCTGCTGCCGCTGCGGCTCATACGCGGCGGATGCGCCGGCTTCGTTCAACGCCTGGTGATTCAACGCATGGTGACATACCGAATCTACCGCTCGATTCGCAAGTTTCCGGGATTGAATCGTTCAAACCAGAATCGAGCGGTGGATTTGGTATCCGTGCCGTTGGTCAGTGTGGCGCGAACGGCGGCAGCGGGGTCCGCGCCTCGAAGAGCGCGCAGGTCAGGTCGTAGTAGTCCTCGGTGAGTCCGAGCGGGGTCATGCCGATGCGGCGACACACCCCTTGCGAGGCTCTGTTGACGGGATTCGTGACCGCGATCACCCGGTCGATGCCTTCGGCGAGCGCGTACTCCAGCACTCGCCGTCCCGCCTCGGCGGCGTAGCCGTGACCCCAGGCGTCGGGGTGCAGGTGCCAGCCGATCTCGGTCTCGCTCGAGGGCGCCCCGTCGGTCCCGGTGCGCGGAATGTCCTTCAGCAGCAACGTGCCCAGCAGGCGGTGGTCGGCCGTGCGTTCGACGGCCCAGATGTGATGGACGGGGTGGTGCAGGCCAGTCCAGCGGGTGATCCGGGCGTCCGCCTCGTCGCGGCTTCGCATCACGGTCGGTGGGCGACCGATGTAGCGCTGCACCTCCGGCCGCGAATACAGGTCGAACACGAAGTCGGCATCATCGGCCCGCCAGTCGCGCAGGGTCAGCCGGCCGGTGGTGAGGGTTGGCATGGCTCCATGATCACTGATCATGGGGACGACGACCTCAGCGTGGACCCCCGCGGCGGTGTGCCTCAGTACTTGGTCTCGACGCGACCCACGAGCCGAGTGACGAAGCGGCCTCGGCTCGTGGCTGCAGTCTGCGTCGTCTGCTTCGTCTGCTTCGTCTGCTTGGGCGACTCGGCTACCGATGCGGCCGGGTACGGTCCAGTCGGTGTGCTGCAATGGCGCCGTGAACCCTGTCACGCACCTGGCCGACGCCGTGCGCACCGCCCTGGCGCAGGCTGCCGACCCCAACCGCGCCGTCGGTCAGCAGCGCTACATGCGCTCCACTCTGCCGTTCTACGGCGTGAGCGTGACGCAGACTCGCAGCATCGTCCGGGCGGCGGTGAAGGAGCACCCGCCGTCCGACCGCGCGAGCTGGCTGGCGATCGTCCGGGCGCTGTGGGACGGGGCCACCCACCGTGAGGAACGCTATGCCGCGATCGCCGTGCTGCGGCAGCGCGGGTGGCGACGTTGGCTGTACGCCGACGACGAGTTGCTCGCACTATTGCGACATCTGATCGTGACCGGCGCCTGGTGGGATCTGGTGGACGACCTCGCCTCACATGTGGCGGGGGATCTGCTGCGGGCCGAGCCGGGCACGATGAGGCCGCTGCTGCTGGGGTGGGCGCGCGCGGACGACCTGTGGTTGCGTCGCACGGCGATCCTGAGCCAGCTGCTCTCCCGCGCCAGCACGGACCCCGACCTGCTCGCGTACGCGATCGAGGGCAGCCTGGACGACCCGGACTTCTTCGCCCGCAAGGCCATCGGCTGGGCTTTGCGCGAGTACTCGAAGACGGACGAGCGCTGGGTGCGCACCTTCGTCGAGTCAAACGTGGACCGGTTGTCACCGCTGTCAGTCCGCGAGGCGCTGTCGCGCGCCGAGCGCCCCCCTAACCATCGTGCGCCCGCGTAGCTTCGCGGGCCCTGGAAAGTTAGGGGGGCGCTCGGCGAAGTCCGGACGTTCCCTACTCGCAGTCGCGAACCACCAGGGCCTCGAGCAGCGTGGTGAGTTGATCGGCCAGCCCGGTGGGCCGCCGCTCGCCGTTCAGCAGGCTCATCACCACGGTGTTCTCATACACCGCGCCGAGCAGCTCGATCACTGCCGCATTGGGCATCGCCAGCCGGGCACCCATGCGCCGCAGCGCGATATCGAGCAGATCCGTGACCGCTGAGGTGATGCCTTCGTGCACCGCCAGCCACCCGGCCCGCAGCTCGGGGGTGCGCACGGCGTGCAGCCGCAGCTCCATCATGGCGATCTGCTCGGGCATCTCTTTCGGTTGTGCCTCGAGAAACACCCGCACGGCCTCGCGGATCAGTTGTCGGGTGTTCGGCCGCCCGTCAGGGTCTGCGCTGACTTCGGAGATCATGTCGATGGCCGCCTGCATCGCGCTGACGTGCTGCTCGCACTTGCGGCGAAGCACGCCCAGGCACAGCTCGTCCTTCGACTCGAAGTTCGAGTAGAACGCCCCCCGGGTGAATCCGGCCCGCTCACAGATCTCTTCCACCGAGGCGGCCAGGACGCCCCGTTCGGCGAACAGTTCGACCGCGGCGTCCATCAGGCGGTGGCGGGTGGCTTGGCGGCGTGCACTCGGCCCGGACGCCGTCGACTGATGCCGACGAGCTCCGCGCTGAGCCTCTCGGGTGCTGGTCATCTCGTTGATCCTACCGGTTTGCATACACACTTGTACTGAATACACTACTGCATTGGATACAGTCGTGTATTGAGATCGAGAGGGGGCGGCCGATGTCGTCGATGCTGTATCGGATCGGACGGGCCTGCTACCGGCACGGGGTCCGCGTGCTGGCCGTCTGGCTCGTCGTCCTGGGCGCACTCGGCGGAGCGGTGGCCCTGGCCGGCGGCGCCCAGTTCAACGACAGCTTCAAGATTCCGGGTGCCTCGTCGCAGGTCGCACTCGACCAGCTGAAGATGACGTTCCCCTCCGCGGCCGCCGCCACCGCCCAGGTGGTGGTGCTGCTGCCCGAGGGTCAATCCCTCAACGACAAGGATGTTCGCCCCAAGGTTGAAAAGGCTCTTGACACCTTCAAGTCGCTGCCGATCGTCGACGACGTGGTCACCCCGTACAGCGAGCACGTCAAGGGCCTGATCAGCGACAACGGACGCGCCGGCCTGGCCAGCGTGCAGCTCAACGTGACGATGACGTCCATCACCGATGCGCAGAAGCAGAGCCTGGAGGCCCAGGCCGAGAAGGTCGCAGCACAACTGCCCGGCTCGCAGGTGCATCTGGGCGGCGAGGTGTTCAGCACGCACATTCCGCACATCAGCATCATCGAGGGCCTCGGTGTCGTGGTCGCCATCGTGGTGCTGCTGGTCGTGCTCGGGTCGTTCACCGCGGCGGCAATGCCGGTCGGCACCGCGCTGATCGGGGTGGGCATCGCGGTCGAGATCACCATGATCGCCTCGCGTGTGATCGAGGTGAACAGCACCAGCCTGATGCTGGCGGTGATGATTTCGCTGGCGGTGGGCATCGACTACGCGCTGTTCATCGTCAGCCGTCACCGCGATCAGCTCAGCGAAGGCCTTGATGCGGAGGAGTCGACGGCCCGAGCCGTCGCCACCGCGGGTTCGGCGGTCGTCTTCGCCGGCCTGACCGTGATCATCGCCCTGGTCGGCCTGTCGATCTCTGGCATTCCGTTCCTGGGCGTGATGGGCGTGTTCTCGGCCGTCGGCGTCGGCGTCGAGGTGCTGCTGGCCCTGACCCTGCTGCCCGCCTTTCTCGGCTTTGCGGGCGAACGAGTGCGCCCCAAGGCCGCGAAACCGACCAAATCCGGACGCGCCCCGTCCCCCCGCTTCGACCTGCGCCGGGTGTGGGTGCGCCTGGTCACCGCCGTGCCGCTGCTCACCGTTGCGCTGGTGATCGCGGCGCTCGGCCTGCTGGCGCTGCCGGCCCGCGACCTGCAGCTGGCGCTGCCCAACTCCGGACGCAACCCGGCCAGCTACGGCGACCGGATCACGTTCGACGTGATCAGCCGCGAGTTCGGCATCGGCTACAACGGGCCTCTGGTGGTGACCGGCACGATCGTCGAATCGGATGATCCGTTGAAGATCACCGACGGGCTGAAGAAGCAGATCGAGGCCATGCCCGGCGTGCAGCTGGTGCCGCTGGCCACGCCGAACGAGAACGCCGACACCGCGCTGATCCAGGTGATTCCCACCACCGGGCCGGACGATCCGGCCACGGCCGAGCTCGTCCAACGGCTGCGGGATCAACATCAGCACTGGCTCGACGAGTACGGCATCGACACCTCGGTGACGGGGGCGACGGCCGTCCAGATCGACGTCAGCCAGCGACTGTCGGACGCACTGATCCCGTTCGCGATCTTCGTGGTCGGGTTGTCGCTGGTGCTGCTGACCCTGGTGTTCCGCTCGCTGTGGGTGCCGCTGAAGGCCGCGGTCGGGTTTCTGCTGAGCGTGGCGGCGGCCTTCGGGGCCACCGCGCTGGTGTTCAACCAGGGCTGGTTCAAGCAACTGGTCAACCTGGGCGAACCCGGGCCGGTGATCAGCTTTCTGCCGATCATTCTGATGGGCGTGCTGTTCGGCCTCGCCATGGATTACGAGGTGTTCCTGGTCAGCCGCATGCGCGAGGAGTTCGTGCACGGCAACCGCGACACCTTCGTCGAGGAGGGCTTCGTGCATTCCTCGCGGGTAGTCGTGGCCGCGGCCCTGATCATGTTCGCCGTGTTCGCCTTCTTCGTGCCCTCGGGCGAGGGTGCGATCAAGCCGATCGCGTTCGCCCTGGCCATCGGCGTGGTGCTGGATGCGTTCGTGGTGCGCATGACGCTGGTACCGGCGGTGATGAAGCTGCTCGGCACGCATGCCTGGTGGCTGCCCCGCTGGCTCGACCGGCACCTGCCGATGGTCGACATCGAGGGCGAGACGCTGGCCCACCAGCTCAAGCTGCAGAGCTGGCCGGCGGCCGGCGGGCACGTGATCTACGGTCGCGACCTGGCCTGCGGGGAGGCCTTCTCGGGTGTCGACGTCGCGGTCAAGCCGGGGGAGGTGCTGGTCGTCGAGGGCGAAACCTCGGCCCGGCGGGCGCTGCTGATGGCCCTGGCCGGACGGCTGGCGTTCACCGCCGGCGACATCGTGGTGGCCGGTCGGGTGCTGCCCGAGCAGAGCTCCGAGATCCGACGGCTGGCGGCGGTGGCGACCACGGGGCACCCGTCCCCGATTCACAACTTCAACGGTCCGGTGCTGATGGTCGACGAGGCCGACCAGTTCACCCGCGCCGAACGTGCGGCGCTCGCCGAGCGACTGCGCACGCTGACCGAGGCGGGCGGCTGTGCCGTGTTGGCCCACGCCCCCGGCGCGGACCTTTCCGATGTGGTGCCCGCCGCGTACCGCACCCTGCATCTTCAAGGAGAACTCAGTCATGCCTGAAGCCACACGTTCGTTCTCGTGGCGCACCCTGCTCGCCCTGGTGATGATTCCGGTGCTGGTCGCCGGCGGCTTTCTGTGGGGCACCTGGAACTCGGGGGACCGGCTGCACCAGGTCGAGGCCGCCGTGGTCAACCTCGACGAGGGGGTCACGTTGAACGACCAGTTCGTTCCGCTCGGACGGCAGTTGTCGGCCGACCTGGTCGACTCCAGCAAGGCGCAGAACTTCACCTGGGTGCTGGCCGATGAGGCACACGCCTGGCCGGGTCTGGCGTCCGGACGCTACGCCGCGGTCGTGGTGATTCCGAAGAACTTCTCCAAGGCGGCCACGTCGTACGGCAACGACGACCCACTGACCGCCGAGCAGGCGACGATTCAGGTGCACACCTCGCCGGTGGCAGGGGTCGCGGATGCGTGGCTGGGCAATGTGCTGGCCACGCAGGCGTCCAGCACGCTGAACGCGACGCTGACCAAGGCCTACCTCGACCAGATCTACATCGGCTTCAACGACACCGGCAAGCAGTTCCAGACGGTTGCGGACGCCGCAGGCAAGCTCGCCGACGGCACGGACGAGCTCAGTGACGGCATTGTCAAGGCATCGGACGGGGCCGGGCAGCTGAGCACGGGCATGGGCAAGCTGTCGGACGGGTCGCCCGCGCTGGTGACTGGCGTGCGACAGGTGGAAACCGGGGCCGGCGCGCTGGCCACGGGGCTGCAGCAGATGAAGAAGCAGACCGCGGACCTGCCCGATCAGGGCAAGGAA
>DAOSUG010000141.1:0-5908 GCA_035378545.1 Micropruina sp.
CGGGTATAGGAGGCGGGTTCACCGCGCATCCGCGGTGACTTCCGACACCCCGTCCGCCACCTTGCACACAAGGAGTGCCTTCTCATGACCACCAAAACCAGACTCGGCGTCGCCGCGATCGCGGCGTCCCTTGCCTTCGTTCTCGCTGCCTGCAGCGGCGGTAGCCAATCCGGCACAGCGACATCCGACACGACCACTGCTCGGTCGACCGGCTCGCCCGCGTCGATCAGCGCCGCCGCGACCGCGACCTTCAACGCTGCGGACGTTGCGTTCGCCCAGATGATGATCGTGCACCACCAGGGAGCGATCCAGATGGCCGATCTGGCCCCCAGCCGCGCGCAGAATCAGGACGTTCTGGCCCTCGCCGCCCGGATCAAGGCCGCGCAGGCCCCGGAAATCGACCAGATGACCAGTTGGCTCACCGCTTGGGGTGCCGCCCCCAGCATGATGTCCGGCTCCACGACCAGCGGCACGGGCGGCATGGACCACGGCGGGATGGGCGGGGCCACCTCGGCCGCCGGGAGTTCGATGAGCATGCCCGGGATGATGTCCGGCGACCAGATGCAGCAACTGGAGTCGGCGTCCGGGGCCGCCTTCGACAAGATGTTCCTCGAACTCATGATCGTGCACCACCAGGGTGCGATCGAGATGGCCGAGACCGAGATCGCGGACGGCAGCAACCCCGAGGCGGTCGCGCTCGCCCAGAAGATCAAGTCCGATCAGACCGCGGAGATCGCCGAAATTCAGGCGCTGCTGCAAACCCTGTAGCCCATCGGGCGCTTTCGGTGGGACCCGCCCGGTTCGATCCGGGCAGGGGCGGGTCCCACCGTCCCGGCAGCGGGCACTGCGACCGGAAAGGAAGCTGCTCGATGATCGCTTCGTGGGTGACTCGTCGCCCCGCGCGCACCCTTGGTCTTGTCGTGGTCGGTGCACTGCTGCTCGCGGCCTGCTCGGCCGGCGAGGAATCGGTGGTCGTCACCCAGACGGTGACCGAAGGAGCGGGCCGCCCGATCACCGCCGCACCGCTGAGCGGGTCCTCCTCCGAACCACCCGAATCCAGCCAGGCGTCGAGGGCCCGGTTCAGTGCCTCCCCTCGGTTCGGCAGCACCGACGTCGCACCCACCCAGAAGGTGACCGTGACCGCGTTCAACGCCACCATCACGCAGGTCAACGCGGTCTCCGACACCGACGGCACCGTGCTGGCTGGCGCCATCTCCGAGGACGGTGGCACCTGGACGCTGACCGACCGGATGGCCTACGCCACCAGCTACCGGATCACCGGCACCGCCAGCACCCGCGACGGGTCCACCGTGCCGATCGACGGGCAGCTGAGCACCGTCGACCCCGGGGACACCATGCGGGCCTCGTTCCAGCTCGCCGAGGGCGGCACCTACGGGGTGGCCACCCCGATCATCCTCACCTTCGCCGGTCAGGTCACCGACAAGGCCGCGGCCGAGGCTGCCCTGAGCGTCATGACCGACAAGGGTGTGGTCGAGGGATCCTGGGGCTGGCTGCAGGACGAGGACATCCAAGGCACTGGGGTCAAGCAGTCCCGCGTGCACTTTCGGACCAAGGACTACTGGCCGGCGAACACCAAGGTGACGGTCGCCGCCAACCTGTACGGGATCGACCTGGGCGGGGCCTGGGGCCGTGAGGACCTGACCCGCACGTTCACCATCGGCCGGTCCCAGATCGTCACCGCCGACGTCAACTCTTACCGCCTGGTCGTCACCGTCGACGGTGCGGTCACCAAGAACTATCCCGTCTCCTACGGCCGGGCGACCGACAACCCGGACCTGGAGACCCGCAGCGGCGTCCACGTCGTCCAGGAAAAGTACGACAGCTTCACCATGTGCAACCCCAAGTACGGGTATTGCGGATTCGTCGCCAACTGGGCCGTCCGGATCAGCAACAACGGCGAATTCATCCACGAAAACGCCGCCGTCGTCGCATCCCTGGGCAAGGAGAACGTCTCCCACGGTTGCGTCAACATGAGCCCCGCCGACGCCAAGGACTACTACGACAGCGCCCTGTACGGCGACCCCGTCGAGGTCACCGGCACCACCCCGCAGCTCGGCCCGTCCGACGGCGACATCTTCGACTGGACTTACCCCTACGACACCTGGAAGACGTTCTCCGCCACATGATCACCCACCCCGCCGGCCGCACTGCGCCCGGAACCGGGCGCAACAAACCGGCCGGCCCCGCGCCCACATCAGCACCAAGGCCAAGCCCCCGGCCGCCCTCCCGTGCGTTCGTGACCGCCGCGACGATCCTGCTGCTCGCCGGCTGCAGCGCCCCCGTCGCCAGCACGCCAGCTTCCCCGGCCGCAACCGCCCAGGGAGCCAGCTCCGGCCTGCCCAGCCCCCACGTCCACGGAATCGCCATCGACCCGGCCGACGACACCGTCTACCTGGCCACCCACGACGGGCTGTTCAGCTACGGCACGGGCACACCCACCCGGGTGGGCCCGATCATCGACCTGATGGGCTTCGCCGCCGCCGGCCCGACCACCTTCTACGCCTCCGGGCACCCCGGCCCCGGCACCGCACTGCCGAACCCGGTCGGCTTGTTGACCTCCGCAGACGCCGGCCGCACCTGGCAGCCACTGTCCCGGCAGGGCGAGTCCGACTTCCATGCCCTGACCGCGGCACCGTTCGGTGTGATCGCCGCCGACCAGGCCCTGCGGATCACTGAGGACGGCCGGTCGTGGCGCGAGCTGCTGATCCCCCAACCCGCGATCGCGTTGGCCGCAGCACCGGACGGTGGCACGATCCTCGCGGCCACCGACGCCGGCCCGCTGCGGTCGACAACCCGCGGCGACACCTGGGCACCGGTCGACGGCGCGCCGCCGCTGCAACTGCTCGCCTGGGCGGACGCGGACACCGCGGTCGGCACCACCTACGACGGTGCCGTTCACATCAGCGACGACGCCGGCCGCAGCTGGTCCCCGCGGGCGCGCGTCGGACCCGCGCAGGCCATCACGGCCCGGGCCGGCGCGGACGGCAACGTGCGGGTGCTCATTGTCACTCGCTCCGAGATCCTCGAATCGGCGGACGGCGGCGTCACCTTCCACCCGTGGGTGCCGTAACCGGACGCGTGGTCGTCCGGCCGGCCTCGCCCTGACCGCGCTGGCCCTGTCTACTATGCTTCATAGTTGAATGTTGCCGCGCGCGGGTCATCGGTCATCGGAGGGAAGCGTCGAATGCTGCTTCGACCCCCAGCCGGTCGCCGGACCCGGCTGCGCCGCTGGATCGCCGCCCTCGGTTTGGCGTTGCCCCTGGTGTTGACCGGATGCGGCGCCGGCGGCGGGAACAACGCGTTCACCTTCGTCTCCCCCGGTGGCCAGAACGCGTTCTCCTACCCGTCCGGGCAACGGCAGACCGTCGGTGACCTGTCCGGGCCCAGCCTGATGGATGACGGCGACCGCATCGTGGGTATGTCCGACTATGCCGACCGGGTGGTGGTGCTCAACGTGTGGGGCTCCTGGTGTGCACCTTGCCGCGCCGAGGCACCGGATCTGACCTCCGCCGCGCGGGACCTTGCCCCGCTGGGGGTGCAGTTCATCGGCATCGACGTGCGGGACACCCGTGCCGGTGGTCGGGACTTCCACACGTCGTTCGACGTGCCCTATCCCTCCATCTTCGACCCCAGCATGCGCACCCTGCTGTCCCTGCGCGGCTTTCCGACCAGCTCGATTCCGTCGACGATCGTGCTGGACCGCGAGCATCGGGTGGCCCAGATCTGGTTGCGTCGGATCACCGCCACCGAACTGACCGCCACCGTCAGAGCCATTGCCACCGAGGCCGCCTGACATGGCATCCCTCGCCACGGCCGCCACTCTGGTCACCGCACCCGAGCAGACCATCACCGACGTCGTGGTGTCCGGGCCGCTAACCCTGGCCATCATGCTGGCCTTCGCCGCCGGCACCGTGTCCTTCGCCTCCCCCTGCTGCATCCCGCTGGTGCCCGGGTACCTGTCGTATCTGGCCGGGCTGGTCGGCGCCGACACCACCCGCGCCGCCGGCGAAGGCGACCTGCGGGTCCGGCGCCGCGCCGTGGGCGCGACGCTGCTGTTCATCGCCGGGTTCACCGCCGTGTTCCTCGCCCAGACCGCCGCGGTGCTCGGCGTCGCCCATGCCCTGCTCAGCGACGGCGAGCTGCTGATGCGGGTCGGCGGCACGGTGACCATCGTGATGGGTCTGGTCATGCTCGGCTTCATCCAGCCGCTGCAACGCGAGTTCCGCATCCACGCCCGGCCCACCGGCCCCGTCGCCGGGGCGCTGCTGCTCGGCGGCACCTTCGGCCTGGGCTGGGTCGTGTGCATCGGCCCCACCCTGGCCGGGATCATCGCCCTGGCTACCGCCACCGATTGGGGCGGCTCGGCCTGGCGCGGCATGCTGCTGGTCGTCTTCTACTGCCTCGGGCTGGGGTTGCCGTTCCTGCTGCTGTCGATCGGCCTGGGCTGGGCGGCCACCACGGTCGGCTTCCTGCGCCGGCACAGTAGGACGCTGCAGGTCATCGGCGGAGCGAGCATGGTCATCCTGGGCGTGCTGATGCTCACCGGGCTGTGGGGTCAGTTCGTGGCTTGGCTGCAGGTCGCGCTGTCCGGCTCCACCCGGGTGTGGTTGTGACCCGCGGGACCGCGGACGATACCGCGCAAAGACCTGGGCGGCCGATCGCTCGAGCACCGATGCTGCCACGTCGGTGGCGGCGCATCCTGGCCCCGGTGCGCACCCTGTGGCGTCGGCTGACCAGCATGCGGACCGCACTGGTGCTGCTGTTCCTGCTCGCCGTGGCGGCGCTGCCCGGTGCCCTGCTGCCGCAGTGGAACCTGAATCGGGCCAAGACCACTCAGTACCTGCTCGACCATCCCGTTCTCGGCCCCTGGCTCGACCGGTTGGGGTTCCTGGCGGTGTTCTCCGCGCCCTGGTTCGCCGCCATCTACCTGCTGTTGTTCACCTCCCTCGTCGGCTGCCTCGTTCCCCGGACGCTGGATCTTCTCCGGCGGCTGCGGCGGCCACCGCCCCGGACGCCCCGCCACCTGTCCCGGCTGCCTCATCACGCCATCAGGGAGGTCGCCGGCCCGCCGGAGGTGGTGGCGATCCGGATCGGCCGCGGCCTGCGCAGGTGGCGGGTCAGGCGAACCGTCGAGGACACCGGCGCCGTCAGCATCGCGGCCGAAAAGGGATACCTGCGTGAACTGGGAAACCTGCTGTTCCACCTGTCGCTGCTGGGCCTGTTGGTGGCGATGGCCGTCGGCAAACTCGTCGGCTACGAGGGATCGGTCATCGTCGACGTCGGTAACGGCTTCTGCTCGGTCGGCCCAACGGTCTACGACGATTTCCGGCCCGGCCTGCTGGTCGACGGCACCGACCTGACCCCGTTCTGCGTCAACGTCACCGGGTTCACCGCCGACTACACCAACACCGGGCAGGCCGCCGCGTTCCGCGCAGACCTGAGCTACCAGTCCGGCGCTGATGCCGGCACCACCCTGTGGACCCAACGTGAGCTGCGGGTCAACGATCCGCTGCGCCTGGACGGGCAGCGACTGTACCTGCTCGGCCACGGGTTCACCCCACGGTTCCGGGTCACCTACCCGGACGGCGAGGTCCGCGACTACGCCCAACCGTTCCAACCCATGGACAGCGCGTTCACCTCTGACGGCGCCGTGAAGATCACCGACCCACCCGGCGACGGCACCCGGGAGACCCGCCAACTGGCCATCGTCGGAGTGTTCGCGCCGACCGCGGCCACCACCCCCGCCGGGGCACTGACCTCCAGGTTCCCGGCGATGACCGCGCCGGCCGTGGCGATCCAGGTGTATCGGGGGAACCTGGGCATGGAAGGTGGGCGGCCCCAATCGGTCTTCGCCATCGACACCTCGCAGGTCACCCGCGGCGCGCTG
>DAOSUG010000142.1:0-5907 GCA_035378545.1 Micropruina sp.
CGCAGCGGTGAGGGTCGCGAGCAGGGCGGCGGCGAGAACGCGAAAACGCATGGGAGTCCTTCGGTCGAGGGGGATCAGAGCGATCGGACAGGGACGAGCTGATTGTCGGAGCACGCGGCACGCGGGACCTGCCTGGTGCGACATTTAGGCAAGGCTACCCTACGATCGAGCCCGTGACCTCCGTCCGTCCGAGACCCGACACGACGCCCGGTCGCACCCCCGAAGCCCCTCGCGCGTTCGCCCGTGGTGTGGGGTTGCCGGCGTTGCTGGCCGCGCTCGCCGTGGCGGTCCTGGCCGGGCTCGCGGTCGGCGCGCGGACGATCCCCCCGCTCGAGGTGATCCGCATTCTGCTCTTCGAGGCCACCGGGCAGAACGCCATGGTGATCCGCGATTTGCGCATGCCGCGCACTCTGATCGGGTTGGTGGCCGGGGTGGCGCTCGGCGTCGCGGGCGGGTTGATCCAGGCCGTCACCCGCAATCCACTGGCCGATCCCGGCATTCTGGGCGTGAACGCGGGCGCCGCCTTCGCCATGGCTATCGGCACCGGCGTGGCGGGGGTCACCGGCGGCCTGAGCACCCTGCTGGTCGCCTACGCCGGCGCGTTCGGCGCCTCGCTGCTGGTCTACGCGATCGGTTCGCTCGGACGAGGGGGCGGCAGCCCGGTGCGGCTGATTCTGGCCGGCGTTGCGCTGGGCGCCGTCCTGGCCGGCATCACCCGGGCGATCATGCTGACGGATCGGCAGCGTTTCGCGGGCATGATCGCCTGGGAGTCGGGGTCGTTGCTCGACCGCGACCCGAGCCTGCTCAGCGTGGCCGGGCCTTTCGTGCTGCTCGGGCTGCTGCTGTCGCTGGCCCTCGCCCCGTCGCTGAACGCGATCGCGCTCGGGGACGATCTCGCTTCGGCCCTGGGCGCCCGCGTGCTGCGTACCCGCGTGCTGGCCGTCGTTGCGGTGATGCTGCTCGCGGGCAGCGCCACCGCTCTGGCGGGGCCGATCGCGTTCGTGGGGCTGATGGTGCCGCATGCCGTCCGGTGGATCGTGGGGCCGGACTGGCGCTGGATTCTGGGTTACTCGGTGCTGGCCGCCCCCACCCTGCTGATTCTGGCCGACGTGGTCGGCCGGGTACTGATCCCGCCCGGTGAACTACCCGCCGGCATCGTGACGGCACTGATCGGGGCACCGGTGCTGATCGTGCTCGTGCGGCGACGCAAGGCGAGCGAGCTGTGAGTTCCACCGCACAGCAGGTGCCGGGGGTGGACGCTGCCCCGATCGATCCGCGTGCGCGAGCCGTCGCGGTGCCCGTGGTCGGCGGCTGGGTCGCGCGACGCGGCGTCGGCGTGGCAGGAGCGGCCCTGGTATCGGCGCTGGCACTCGCGATCGTCGCGCTGGGTATGGGTGACCTGCCGCTCTCGCCGGGCGAGGTCGTCCAGGCCCTGTTCGCCACCGACGGCGGCTTCACCAGCACCGTGGTGCGCGACTGGCGGCTCCCCCGGGTGCTGGGCGCCCTGGTGTTCGGCAGCGCCCTGGCGCTCTCCGGTGCCGTCTTCCAGTCGCTGACCCGCAATCCACTCGGCTCACCGGACGTGATCGGATTCGCCACCGGCGCCTACACCGGTGCGCTGATCGCGCTCACCGCGATCGGTGGCGGCGCGGTGACCGCGTCGGCCGGCGCACTGGTGGGCGGCCTGGGCACGGCCCTGCTGGTGTATCTGCTCGCCTACTCCGGCGGCATGCACGGCTTTCGGTTGATCATCGTCGGCATCGCGGTCACCGCCATGCTGCATGCGGTCAACCTGTTCCTGCTGCTGCGGGCGCAGGAGGAGGTGGCGATGGCGGCGTCCATCTGGGGTGCGGGATCGCTCTCGCTGCTGAGTTGGACGTCACTCGTACCCGCCCTGATCGGCCTGCTGCTCTGCTCCCCCGGCCTGGTGCTGGTGCCGCCGCTTCGGCAGCTCGAACTCGGGGACGACGCCGCCTCCGCCCACGGCGTGAACGTCGAGGGGGCCCGGCTGGGACTGGTGCTGTTCGCCGTGGCTTTGGTGGCGATCGTGACCGCCGCGACCGGCCCGATCGCGTTCATCGCGTTGGCCGCGCCCCAGGTGGCCCGCCGGCTGGCCGGCGGTGCCGGCATACCCCTGGCAACGTCCGCGCTGACCGGTGCCGTGCTGCTGCTCGGCGCCGACCTGATCGCCCAGCACGCACTGCCGGTCGACCTACCGGTGGGCATCGTCACCGTCGTGCTCGGCGGCAGTTTCCTACTGACCCTGCTGATTCAGGAAGCGAGGGGCCGATGAGAGCTCCCGTCACTGGTTCTCGGCTGCGCGCCGAGGGCGTCACCCTGCGCTACGACCAGCGGGTGGTGAGTCGGGATCTCAGCGTCGAGATTCCGGCCGGCGAGTTCACCGTGATCATCGGACCCAACGCGTGCGGCAAGTCCACCCTGCTGCGCTCGCTGTCGCGGCTGCTGCGTCCGGCGGCAGGGCAGGTGCGGCTGGACGGACGTCCGCTGGCCTCGTTCAAGGCCAAGGAGTTCGCGCGCACGGTGGGGCTGTTGCCCCAGTCGTCCATCGCTCCGGAGGGCATCACGGTGGTCGACCTGGTCAGCCGCGGGCGCTTTCCGTACCAGGGGATCATCCGGCAGTGGACGGACGCCGACGAGCAGGCGGTCCGCGACGCCATGGCCGCGACCAACGTGGCCGACCTGGCCACCCGTGAGGTCGCCGAGCTGTCGGGCGGCCAGCGGCAGCGAGTCTGGGCGGCGATGGCGATCGCGCAACAGACCCCGATTCTGCTGCTGGACGAGCCGACGACCTTTCTCGACCTGACCCACCAGATCGAGATGCTCGACCTGTTCGCCCGGCTGCATCGCTCGGGCACCACCATCGTGGCGGTGCTGCACGACCTCAACCAGGCCGCCCGTTATGCCACCCACCTGATCGTGATGAAGGACGGCGCGGTGGTGGCGGCCGACCGTCCGGCGCAGGTGCTGACCGAAGAGCTCGTGCATGAGGTGTTCGAACTGAACTGCCTGGTGATCGACGATCCGGCCTCGGGCACCCCGCTGATCGTGCCGACGGACGGCGAGTGGCGCTGACCTCCGGGGGGTTACGCCGAACGCCCGCCTAAGTATCTTCCGCCTGCGAAGCTACGCGGGCGGAAGATACTTAGGCGGGCGTTCAGTTCAGGCGCGTGAGCGCGATCAGTTCGTAGGCCACCGCCCCCGAGGGCTGAGTGCTGCGGCAGGTGAGCAGCTCCGGCGGACGGGCGCCGTGCCGCACGTCGACCCGGTAGGTGCGTCCGGCGGCGGCCAGCGTGACCGAGAACAGGGTGCCGTCACGGCGCAGGCGCTGCACCCGCACCCCGTCCAACGCGCGCAGGCCGAGCCTGCTGCGCAGGGCGTGTTCGGCGGCCTGCTCCGGCCAGGGCATGGTGCAGTGACCGCGGTAGTGATCGAGGCTGACCAGGCCGGCCAGGTGATCGGCCACCACCTGCGGCGCCCGCTCGGGGGTGAGCCGTCCGTAGCTGTGGGCCTCCGGCAGGATCAGCAGGTTGCCCGCGAACCGGTCGCCGCCCAGGTGCGAGCTCTCCCACACCAGGTCGGGCCAGCGCGGGGCCAGGGCCGCGGCCAGCGGACGTCCGCGCTCGGCACAGCAGGCGTCGTGTCGTCCGTGGGTGCAGACCAGCAACACCGGGTCGGGGTGGGGTGCGAGTCCGACCCCGGCCCCGCCGGCGATGCCGGACAGGTCGAGGTCGGCCACCTCGGCCAGGCTGCCGACCAGGCCGGTCTGGCACCAGCCGTGCCGGGCGTTGACCACGAACACCCGGCGGGGGCCGGCCAGGTATCGTCCGGGCCGGCGGATGAGCAGCGGACGTACCCCGTAGTCGCGCTGCCAATGCAGCAACGGCTCACGCACCGGGCCCGGCAACCGCTGGCTGCGCAGAATCTCGGGCCCCCACGGGCCGGGATCCTCCATCAGCAGGAAGTGCCGAACGGTGGAGGCCGTGCCGGCCAGGGGTTCCCCCCGCTGCTCGCTGGCCACCGAGCAGCGCGGGTTCACCGGACGACTTCCAGCAGCCCTTCACGGACCAGGCGCCGGGTCAGCACGAGCGCGCCGGCGGCGTCCAGGTGATCGTGCAGGTCGGCGGGCCGCAGCTCGCCGCGGGCCAGCACGGCACGCACGGCCGGCTCGATCCGCGCCGGCACGGTCACCTTGCGATCACCGAGCAGCAGGTCGAGGGACGACCCGGACGTACGCAGCAGGCAGGTGCTCCCCGCGCGCCGCCGCAGCAGCGTGTCGTCGGTGATCGCGGGCGCATCGAGCACGTCGAGCAGGGCGCCGCCGAGCAACGGCTGGCGTCCGGTCGCGAAGCTGCGCTCGTGCCTGGCCACCACGGCAGCCGCATCGGTGCTGCGCACCGCGTCGGCCAAGGTGGCGAGCCGCTCGCGCAGGGCCGACGCGAGCGCGTCCGGATCGTCGAACAAAGCCGCCGGCAGCGGGTCGTCGGCCGCAGCGAGCAGCGGGTCCACGACGCGTTTGAGCAGGTCGCGCCACACGTAGCGGTTGATGCCCAGCGTGACGTGCAGGGACGCCGTGGCCTGCGTGCGCGCGGCGTGCGGCGTGCCGGTGGGCAGGTACATCGAGACGCCGGGCAGCATGTCGACCTGATGCGCGCCGGCATCGTCGTGCACCTCCCACTGCTTGGCTCCGAAGGTCTGGAAAACGAACACGTCGTGGGTGTCGGAGTGCAGCGCAAAGCCCTGCGAGCCGGGCGGAGTCAGGTAGGCGTTGGCCTGACAGGGGTGACCGAGTTGCTCCTCCAGCCCCCGCACGAGCGCGCGCAACGGCTGCCAATAGCGCTGCAGCCCCTGGAACACGATCGTGGCGCCGTCGGCGAACTCGTCGAGCAGCTTGCGGGCGTCGATCAGCCCGGTCAGCTGCTGGCCGGCGATCGTGGCGTGCTTGGTGAACCGCGATTCGGGCAGCACCGAGCCGCTCTTGGCCAGCCGGATCTGTGGGGTGCGCAGCGCTGTTTCGGTGAGCAGGTGGTCGGCCTGGTCGATGCCGAAGATGCCTTCGAGCAGGCCGGGCTCGACCTGATGGACGAGGATCCGGCGACCCCAGACCTCGTTGATGAAGGTCTCGGGGTCGCCGGAGAGCAGGCGAAGCGGGTTCATGCTCAGGCGTTCACTCCGTCGGTGCCATCGGTACCGTCACCATCGGTACCGTCCGTGCCGTCACCGTCGGTGCCATCCGTGCCGTCTCCGTCGGTACCGTCCGTGCCGTCGCCGTCGGTGCCATCGGTACCGTCACCATCGGTACCGTCCGTGCCGTCACCATCGACACCATCGGCGTCGCCGACCGGACTGGAGCCGGGCACCGCGTCGGTCAGGATCTCTTCGTCGGACAGGCTTTCCTTGGGGGTATCGCTCATGTCGCTCCTTCGGGATCGGTCGCCATGGCGCGGCGACAAAGGGTTGTAGGGCGACCATAGCCCGGCGTGGCACCCGCGACCAGCCCCCCAAAGGTGAGTGGTCAGGCTCACGCGATCCGCGACAGGTAGTCCACGATCCGCTCGATGATCGCCTCCTCCGCCTGTTCGCGACGCACCGTCGGCACCCCGTCGCCCTGCTGGGGTCCGTAGCGTCCGAAGAAGGCATGCACCGCGCCCGGAATCACCTCCAGCCTGCTGGACGGCGACAGTTGCGTCATGCCGGCCTGCACCTTGGCCGCGGCGGCGACCTGATCGTGCTCGGCGAGCAGGGACAGGCTGCCGAAGCTCGTGCGCGTCAGGTCGACCCCCTCGGGCGGGTACGCGGCCAGCAGAATCAATCCGCTGAGCTGGTCGGCGTGGCGGGCTGCGTAGTCGGCCGCCATCGCGCCGCCCAGCGAATGCCCGCCGATCACCA
>DAOSUG010000143.1:0-5899 GCA_035378545.1 Micropruina sp.
GTTCGGCGAGCAGGGATTCGACATGAACGCGCTGCTGGCGCAGGCTCAGGCCATGCAGTCGCAGCTGGCCCGCGCCCAGGTAGAGCTGGCCGCCAAGCAGGTGCTCGGCTCGGCCGGCGGAGACCTGGTGCAGGTCACCGTCAACGGAGCCGGCGAGCTGCTGGCGGTGAACATCAAGCCCGAGGCGTGGGACGAGGACGACCCGTCCACCCTGGGTGACCTGATCGTGGCCGCCGTACGCGACGCCAACAAGAAGGTCGCGATCCTGGCCGAGACCAGCATGCCCCAGCTGCCGGATCTCGGCGGCCTCACCGGTCAGTAGGCCGGGTCCACGGTGTTCGAAGGCCCGATTCAAGACCTGATCGACGAGTTGGCCCGGCTGCCAGGCATCGGGCCGAAGGGTGCCCAACGCATCGCCTTTCACATTCTGACCGCAGACAAGGCCGACGTGGAGCGGCTGTCCGACTCGTTGCGGCACGTCGCCGAGAACGTGCGCTTCTGCGAGCGTTGCTTCAACATCTCTGAATCCGAGACCTGCCGCATCTGCCGCGACCCGCGGCGTGACCAGACGGCGATCTGCGTTGTCGAAGAGTCCAAAGACGTGATGGCGATCGAACGCACCAACGAGTTCCGGGGCCTCTATCACGTGCTCGGCGGTGCGATTTCGCCGATCGACAACGTCGGCCCCGGTGATCTGCACATTCGTGAGCTGGTGATCCGGCTGGGCGACGGCACGGTCACCGAGGTGATCCTCGCCACCGACCCCAACCTCGAGGGCGAGGCGACAGCCACGTACCTGTCCAGGCTGATCCTTCCGATGGGGGTCACGGTGTCGCGGCTGGCGTCGGGGCTGCCGGTCGGCGGCGACCTCGAATACGCGGACGAGGTGACGCTCGGCCGAGCCTTCCAGGGCCGCCGAACGCTGGGCGACCCGGCGGGCGCCCGTGGCTGACGCGACAGCGTGCCCTGCAGAACCCCTTGCCGAGCGCACCTACCTGCTTCGTCCACCGGAACGCATTCGCCTGATCAGCTCCGATCTCGACGGCACCATGCTGTTCGAGCATCGCACCATCACCCCGCGCGTCCGCTCGGCGCTGCACGCCTGCGCGCAGGCCGGCCTGCCGATCGTCCCGAACACCGGACGCCAGCACCTCAAGCTCGCGTCGTTGCTCGGCGAGGCGGGTGGACCGGTCGGGCTGGCGGTCACCAACAACGGCGCGGTCGGGGTCGATCTGGCATCGGGCGAGATCCTGTTCGAGGAGCTGATCCATCCGGACGCGCAGCTGTACCTGGGCGAGCGGTTGACCGCCACGCTGCCGGACGTGCGGTTCTGGGCTCTGCGCTCGGGGGCTCGCGAGTCTGTGCTGCAGCACGGCTACCGCGAGTTGATGAACGAGCAGGAGATCGTGCACGGCGGTCCGATCGGCGACTCGGCGCCGCTGCCCGAGGTGCTGGCCGAGCCAGCCATCAAGCTGATCGTGCGACACCCGCTGATGCCGCCGCACCAACTGCTGCACGAGATTCAGCGACTGGACCTGCCTGGCTTTCACGCGACCACGTCCGGCGCTCCGTTCGTCGAGGTGCAGGGCCTCGGCGTGACCAAGGCCAGCGGGATCGCTCGGCTGACGCAGCACCTGGGGGTCGAGCCGCGCGAGGTGCTCGCCATCGGTGACGAACTCAACGACATCGAGATGATCCGATGGGCGGGTTACGGCGTCGCCATGGGCAATGCGCTGCCGCAGGTGAAGGCGGCGGCGGACGCCGTCACGGCCCCCAACTCGGCAGACGGTCTCGCCCTGGTGCTGGAGACCCTGCTCGCGGTGCGCGAACTCACAGCCTCTTGACAGTTGCCTTCGAGCGATCGGCACGCACTATGGACTGCAGCAACGACGCATGAGAGCAACGAGGCAGCAGAGGAGCAGGTAATGGGTCCCAGGGGTGGCGGCGGAGGCTTCGGCTTCGGCTTTCTGCACGTGATCGGCAGTCTGATCGGAATGGCGCTGTTCCTGGCGCTGCTGGCATTGCTGGCCGGTTTGGTGTTCAAGGTGGCGGTCAAGAAGGGCTGGGTGCGCAAGCCCCGCCACCACGGGCACGGGCCGCACGGGCATCGTCCCGAGCCTGGTGGCCCCTCGCCGCAGCATCCGCACGAGGCGCTGCGCATCCTGGACGAGCGGCTGGCCCGCAGCGAGATCGAGATCGATGACTACAAGGCGCGTCGCGATGCACTCACCGGCAACAGCTTTCCGCCGTTCCATCAGCCCCCGCAGCCGCCGGTCGAGCCGCCGACAGTGACGGACGAGGGCGCCCCGCACGTTCCGCCGGCGCCGTAGCACCTCGCACTGATCGACCGGACGATGCCGTCACGATCAGCGTGGATCCGGGCTTAGCCGGGCTTAGCCGGCGCGCCGTCCGACGATCTCTTGGGCGATCCGGGTGATCAGGTGCTCGGGTAGGGGCTTGGCGTGCGCGAGCGTCACGCTGTCCTTGCCCGAGCGCAACGGCTGAATCTCGGCTTCCAGTTCGCCGTCGAACACCGGCACGGGGTAGAGGCCGATGTGTTTCTTCCAGCCGGCGAAGTGCAGACCGTATCGTCCGCTCAGCATCAGGGCGGGCATGCCGTACCGGATCGTCTGCTCGGCATCGGGCATCACCTGAAGCAGAAGCTCCCGCACCCGAATGAGCCGGCTTCGCACCTCGGGTGAAAATCCATCAATGTACTGATCGACGGACGTCGGTTGATCGGCCATGGCTCGCCCTCCTTCAATCCGACCGGCCTGCACGAGGCGATGCTCCCACAGCGCATCATGGGTGCCAACAGACTGCGAGGCACGGTAGATCCCGAAAGGGCGGCTGGCGAGCCGAACCGTGTCGCGGGGCGGCCGGCGGTCACAGCGGCTTATCGTGTCGTGCTACGTTCCGGTCATGGCCAACCCCGACCCCAGGGCCGTGCCGCCCGTGCCGGACGCCCCTTCGGCGCCTCTCCCCAACGGCCGTTCCACCAGGACGCACCTTCTGAGCAACGGTGTGGTGGCCCTGCTGCTGGGGCTGGGGCTTGCCTCTGCGGTCCGGCTGCTCGCGCAGTGGGTGATGCTCGCCGCCCTGGGTATGGGCGACGGCGGACTCAATTCGGTTGAGTCTCTGCCCCGGCTCGTCCGCGACAATGCACTGGTCGCCGGCGCCGGCCCGGTGGTGGGCCTCCTGCTGGGTCTGGCGATGCAGGTTCTGCAGCCCTTCCGGTTCCGCGGCGACTTCGCCCATCTGCTTTGGATCTGGACGGCCTGCAGCTCGCTGATGCTGGCCGCCGTCCCATTGGCGTGCGCACCGTTCGGCGGCGACCTGTCGGTCGTGCTGGTCGCCCTGCGCCTACCTGCGTGGGTGGGCGGGGTGGCGGTCGCGGCAGGCGTCGCGGCGGTGCTGGGGGTGGCCCACCAGTGGGCGATCCACGCGGTGCGGCTCTGCGGTCGCGAGGTCTCGCGGTTGCTTTGCTTCAGCGTCTACCCGTGGCTGATCGGCACGGTGGTGCAGGCGGCGTTCGTGCTGACTGTGGTCTACCTCGACCGGCTGGACATCCCTCGCACGCAGGCCCTGGTGCCGCTTCTGGGTGGTGCGGCGCTGACCGCGTTCGCCCCGCTGTCGCTGCTGTTCACCCGCCGCACCGACGAACTCGAAGAACCGCTGCTGGTCGGCAGGGTGCCGTGGGTCGCCGTCCTGGCCCTGGTGCTGCTGGCGGCGGGGTTCGGCGCGGCCCGCGCCGGTCTCGGCATCGCCTGAAGCCTGGACGCCGCCCCGCATGCCGTTTCATCCGGGCGCAGGTGAGCCAGGATCCGGGCTCAGGTGAGTTGGAGTCGCGGCTCGGGTGAGTTGGAATGGGGGCTCGGGTGAGCTGGGTTCCGGGCGCAGGTGAGCCGGGATCCGCGCTCAGGTGGGTCAGAATCCGGGCACCCGTCGATTCAGGTTGAGCCCGCATCCGGGGTAAGCTGGGCGACTGTCGCACGGCGTTGATGGGGCCATCACCCCGAAGCTGCCGGAAGAACGGCGGGCCCCGCTGGGGTACCGCTCACTAGAACCGGCCGCGGCAAGCACGAGCGGGTCGTCCCACGGGGCGGCCAAGAAGGGTGGTACCGCGGGGTTCGCCTCGTCCCTTCGTCCTGGGCCGGGTCCGTCCGGCGAAGCAGTCGACGAAGGAATGATCGATGAACGAGTATCGTCCGGTGCCGCCGCAGGTGAACCTGCCCGCAATGGAGCACCAGATCCTCGACCTGTGGGACGCGCGCGACACGTTCGCCACCTCGCTGGCGGCCACCCAGGGCGGCCCCGCCTGGACCTTCTACGAGGGCCCACCGACCGCCAACGGCACCCCCGGCACGCACCACATCGAGGCTCGGGTCTTCAAGGACGTCTTTCCCCGGTTCAAGACCATGCAGGGCTTTCACGTCGACCGCAAGGCCGGCTGGGACTGCCACGGCCTACCCGTCGAACTCGCGGTCGAGGCCGAACTGGGCTTCAACGGCAAGCCCGACATCGAGGCGTACGGCGTCGAGGCGTTCAACGCCAAGTGTCGCGAATCGGTCACCCGGCACGTCGACGAGTTCACCGGGCTCACCCGCCGGATGGGCTACTGGGTGAACTTCGACCAGGCCTACTGGACGATGGACGCCTCCTACGTCGAGTCGGTGTGGTGGGCGCTGAAGCAGATCTTCGATGCCGGCCTGCTGGTCGAGGACTACCGCGTCGCCCCGTACTGCCCGCGCTGCGGCACCACGCTGAGCGATCACGAACTGGCCCAGGGCTACGAAGACGTCACGGACCCGTCCGTGTACGTCCGCTTTCCGCTGATTTCCGGGCCGTGGGCCGGCAAGGCGTCCCTGCTGGTCTGGACGACGACGCCCTGGACGCTGGTCAGCAACACCGCCGTCGCGGTGCATCCCGACATGACCTACGTGGTGGCGACGAAGCTGGGCGATGACCCTGAGACGTTGGTGGTCGCCGAACCCCTGGTCGACAAGGTGCTCGGCGAGGGTTGGCAGATCGAGGCGACACTGGCCGGACGAGAGCTGGAGTTCTGGACCTACCAGCGTCCGTTCGAGCTGATCGATTTTCCGGACGTCGTGGGCGGCACCCATTATGTGGTGCTGGCCGACTATGTGACCACCGAGGACGGCTCGGGCCTGGTGCATCAGGCACCCGCGTTCGGCGAGGAGGACATGGCGGTCTGCCGCGCCTACGGGTTGCCGATGGTGAACCCGATCCGTCCGGACGGCACGTTCGAGCCGGGCATCGAGAAGGTCGGCGGGGTGTTCTTCAAGACCGCCGACGCCACCCTGGTCGCCGATCTGGTGGCGCGCGGCCTGATGTACCGGGTGCTCGACTACGAGCACAGCTACCCGCACTGCTGGCGCTGCCACACCGTGCTGCTGTACTACGCACAGCCCAGTTGGTACATCCGCACCACCCAGATCAAGGACGCGCTGCTGCGCGAGAACGAAGCCACCAACTGGTACCCCGACACGATCAAGCACGGACGCTACGGCGACTGGCTGAACAACAACATCGACTGGGCCCTGTCGCGTTCGCGCTACTGGGGCACCCCGCTGCCGATCTGGCGCTGCCCGAACGGCCACCTGCACTGCGTCGGCTCGCGCGCCGAACTCTCGGAGCTGAGCGGCGAGGACCAGGCGGCGCTCGACCCGCACCGTCCGTTCGTGGACGAGGTGAGTTTCGCCTGCCCGAACTGCCACGAGACCGCGCATCGGGTGCCCGAGGTGATCGACGCCTGGTTCGACTCGGGCTCGATGCCGTTCGCGCAGTGGGGCTACCCGTGGGCGGAGGGTTCGACGCAGACGTTCGAGAACGCCTATCCGGCCGATTTCATCTGTGAGGCGATCGACCAGACCCGCGG
>DAOSUG010000144.1:0-3297 GCA_035378545.1 Micropruina sp.
GGCGCCTCCGGCCAGCTCGCGGACGATCTGCCGCTTCTGAGTGGCATCGCCGACCAGGAACACGTGGTGGGTGAGGGTTGCGACCGGCGAGGTCTCGGAGTCGACGCTGTGCACCAGCGGACGGCTCAGGAACCGCTTCACCAAGGTGTCGACACCACGGTCGAGGGTCGCCGAGAACAGCAGGCGCTGTCCGCCCGCCGGGGTGCCGGTCAGAATGCGGGTGACGGCGGGGAGAAAGCCGAGATCGGCCATGTGGTCGGCCTCGTCCAGCACGGTGATCGCGACCGCGTCCAGCCGGACGTGGGCCTGACCGATCAGGTCTTCGAGGCGGCCGGGTGTGGCCACCACGATGTCGGCGCCGCGCCGCAGCTGGGCGACCTGCTTGGCCTGGCCGACTCCGCCGAAGATGGTCATCGCCTGCAGGCCCGCGGCCTTGGCCAGCGGTTCGAGCGTGGCCAGAATCTGATTGGCCAGCTCGCGGGTGGGAGCCAGGATCAGCGCTCGCGGCGCGCCCGGACGGGTGCGCTGCGCGATCGACCCGGTGGACGACACCAGGCCCGCCAGCCGCGCCACCAGGGGCAGGGCGAAGGCCAGCGTCTTGCCGGAGCCGGTGCGGCCGCGGCCGAGCACATCTCGTCCGGCCAGTGTGTCGGGCAGGGTGGCCGACTGAATCGGGAAAGGGGTTTCGATGCCCTGATCGCGCAGGGCGGCGACCAGGGAGGTGGGGACGCCGAGCGAGGCAAAGGTGGGCTCGGTCAGGACGGATTGCGACAAAGTACTGCTCTCTTGGACGAGGGGCACCACGATCCTGGGTCCACTCGCGAACCTGGGCGATGAAGCGCCGGCGCGTTGCGGACGGTGGGTGCGATGCGGCGCGCAAGGTGCGCACCATGCGTCCATTGTCGCACGAGTTCACCTGGACGGCGCTATCGCACCATCGGGGCATGCCTGCTAGAGTGATTCGTCGCACCATTTTGGTGCCACCGAATGTCCAGCCCGAGTTGGTTCTGGTGCCAGGAGCCAGGCCACCACCGGCAGTAGCGCCTGTAATGACAGGGTCGAGCAGCCACACCACTCCCCCGTCCGTCCCGCGTTCCAGACCACTCGGTCTTCACCGCCTCACCGAAAGCCAGCCAGATCAGTACCGCTGTACGCCTCGCTCCCGCCGCCCCACTGGGTGGTGGCGCTCACGCGCGCGGTCATGGCCGGCACACCCATGGATTCCTCTCCGGCGCCGTCGAAGAGGTCAGTAGGGCAGCAATCGGCAGCCCAAGAAACACGAAGGAATAACGACATGGCCACTGGCACTGTCAAATGGTTCAACTCCGAGAAGGGCTTCGGCTTCATCGCTCCCGACGACGGCTCTGCCGACGTCTTTGCGCACTTCACGGCTATCGTCGGCACCGGCCGTCGCGACCTTTTCGAGGGTCAGCAGGTCGAGTTCGAAACCCAGCGTGGACAGAAGGGCCTTCAGGCCACCAACATCCGCGCCCTGTGAGCAACAGGGTGGCGTGAGGCGGCTCGCCGGCTCAGTCCCCCCATCCCGGACGGGTACACCGTCCGCTCACTTGCGTTGATCACAACCCGGCGTGTGAGCCGTGCATGTCGCACGGTTCATACCCCGGGTTGTGTGCTGTTCGGCGACGTCTGTTCACCGTTGAGGGCCGTCACGAGGTTCGAAGCACAGTGGGCCGTCGAAACGGCCACGAGGGTCTCCAGCTCACCAGCGATGCTTCCAAGGAGGCGCCGATCAAGGTCCGCTCCATGGGTTGACCTTGTCGAAACCCCGGCTCACAACGGTCTCCACAGGTCTCAACCACCGTGGATCAGCGTTCTTCTGACCGTAGTGAACACCATTTCTATCCGGCTCAACGGACGATCCGGAACAGCCCGGCCCAATCGCGGCCGTCCAGCGGCAGAAGTCTCTAGAACCGGCCCATACTGGCCGCTGCCGGGCAGCTGAAACTCGCCCTCGCCGCCCAGCCGACCTGATTGATGTAGCGCACCACGATCGTCATCGCCTGCACGATGTTGTTCTCGGCGTACGGCACGTCGTGCCGGCGGCAGTGCTCGCGCACCAGGCGCCGGGCCTTGGCCAAGTGCAGCCGCGGCATGCTCGGGAACAGGTGATGCTCGATCTGGTAGTTCAGCCCGCCCATCAGCATGGTCATCCACCAGCCGCCCGACACGTTGCGCGAAGTGAGCACCTGCTTGTCGAGAAAGTCCAGCTTCGCGCCATGCGGCACGATCGGCATGCCGATGTGGTTGGGCGCGAAGCTCAGCCCCATGTACGTGCCGAACACGGCCACCTGCACGCCCAGAAACGCGAACGCGAGGCCGATCGGCAACAGCCAGAACACCACGCCCAGGTACAGCGAGAACCGCAGCGCGAGCCACGACAACTCCTGTGCGCGGCCCTCCAGCTTGCCGCGACGGAACAGCCGTCCGATGGACGCCTGGTGCAGATCGAGGCCGAGCAGCGGCAGCAGCGGAAAGAACAACCAGCCCTGGCGGCGGTTCAGCCAGCCCCGGAAGCCGGTGGCGACCGCAGCATCGTCCTCGGTGAAGGCGACCCAACCGGGGGCGATGTCGGGGTCGCGACCGACCTGGTTGGGGTTGCCGTGGTGTCGATTGTGTTTGGTCATCCACCAGGCGTAGCTGATGCCGACGAAGAAGGTGGCGACGACCCGTCCCAGCCGGTCGTTGGCGCGGCCGGAGGTGAACACCTGACGGTGGGACGCCTCGTGCCCGACGAAGGCGAACTGGGTGAAGATCACCCCCAGTGCCGCGGCGATCAGCAGTTGGAACCACGAGTCGCCGAGCAGCGCCATGCCGGTGAAGGCCCCGGCCAGCGCGACGACCAACCCGCCGAGCAGCGCGAAGTAGAACCAGCGGTGGCGGCGGTTGAGGCCCTGCTCGCGCACCCGGGCAGCCAGTTCGGTGAAGCTGTTGGTGCGCCGTTCCCATTCGACCCGGACGGCCTCGCCTCGGGCTGAGCGTTGACGCGGGGGCGCCGGGACATCGGTGGCCGACATCAAGTCTCTTTTCTGAGCGTTCATTGCAAGAGACCCGAGCGGCGACTTCAGAACGATTGGCCCAACCCTACGGGATCGTGGTGAACGCAGGAATGCTGAGACCCAGATCCAACCCGAGCCCGCGACCACGAGGGCGATCGGACCTGGGGACGATCGGACCTGAGCCCCGGCGCCCGGGGGCCGATCGGGCCTTGGGGCGATCTGACCTGGGGCGATCTGACCTGGGGACGATCGGACCTGAGCCCCTCGGCGCGGGGCTGGC
>DAOSUG010000144.1:3397-5886 GCA_035378545.1 Micropruina sp.
TGGGGCGATCTGACCTGGGGACGATCGGACCTGAGCCCCTCGGCGCGGGGCTGGCCCGGGCGCATGCCCCAGAGTTCCCGCTCGGGATTCGTCCGGAACCGATGGCGACGACCGGAGCGCGCCGGTCCGGCCCGGCTGACGCGGTTATGGGAGTGCTGATCATTGCGCGATCCGGGTCGAGCCAGTCGACATTCACCGAGGTCTCGACAAGCTCGGCCGGCGATGGATGGGTTGCCTCCTCGGCTGTTCCGGCTCCATCCACTCCCTAGCGGGCTTGGGCGAAGAAGGTGGTTGGCCGCTTGACCAGGCCGGCCCGGGTCGGCTCGCAATAGCGGGTGGGTTTTGGTACAGCAGTCGGTGCCAAAACCCACCCGCTCCGTTGGTGGGCGACCGAGCACCCCCAGGCACCTTGCCCAATCCGCCGGTTGAGACCGTCGAAGACCCGACCCAGGAGGGTCTCAACAGGCTCGACCAGCGAATCCTCACGCGATCCGCCGGTTGAGGCCGTCGAGAACCCGACCCAGGAGGGTCTCAACAGGCTCGACCAGCGGATCCTCACGCGATCCGTTGGTTGAGACTGTCAAAACCCCGGTCCATGAGGGTCTGGACAAGCTAAAGACGGAGATGGTCACACCGTCAGGCGATCCTCGGTTCGAACCATCGCGAGAAGGCCGCGTTCGACGGCGTCCAGCCATGGCACCACATGCGCGCGAGCGGCGGCCGTGTTGGGGTAGCGGGCCCGCAGGTGCAGCCCGGTGTCGTTGACGATGAACCACACCATCACGCCGTCGTCGTGGATCACGGCCGAGACGTACTGCACCTGCGCGTCCACGGGCAGTTCGGGCAGCCGGCGCGTGTCGAGCCAGGACAGGGCGAACATGCCCGGTGCCGTCGGCATGCCGCCGTAGGGGGCGAAGATCGGAGCGAGCGGGTACGAGCCGAGAGCGACCGCTTCCTTGACCGCACTCATACCCGCTGCCGGGTCGGGGTCGGCGCACTCGAGCACCGAGTTGGTGATGAACCAGCCGACCGACTCGCGCCAGCGAACCTCGTCACGGCTGTGCACCGGGAACAGGACGCGCAGCGGCGCGTCGGCCACGTCGCGGGTGGCCGTCACGATCACCGACAACGCCAAGGCGATGGAACGGACGCCCTGCTGCGCGGCCAGCGCACCGAACCGGGCAGTCTGCCCGGCGTCCAGCAGGTCGCGCACCTCGACCAGGCTGTCGCCCTCGAAGGCCGGGTTGCCCAGGGGCAGCGGAAACCGTGGCATCACACCGTCTTCGGCAGCCAGCAGGCCGGCCCAGCGCTCATGCACCTCCGCAGGCGCTGGGGGACGAGCCTCCAGCACCGCGCTGTGCTCGGCGAATGCCGGCACCGGTGCCAGCCCGACACCCGGGGGACGGCCGGCGTGCAGGTCGTCCAGGCAGGTGCACAGGTCCCGCAACACGATCAGGAACGACCACATGTCGACGTGCGAATGGTCCGAGCCGACGATCACCATCGGACGTGCGTCGGCCTGGTCGGCGTCGGGCTGCATCACGACCAGTAGGTGCGAAGGTTGCTCGAACGGTGCGCAGGCCGCATCGAACAGGCGCCGGAGCACCTCGCGCGGGTCGACGCCGTCCGCTATCGGGTGCTCGCGCCACTCCCCCGGCACCGCCTCGAACTCGTGCAGCACCACCCGGCCCTCGCCGTCCAGGCCGAAGCCGGTGCGAAGGGTGCCGTGCCGTTGCACGACGGCCCACCACGCCTGCTGCAGGTGCGCGGGCGTGGTGCCGGCGGGCACCCGGGCGGCGATGGCCATCCACGATCCGGGGCGTTGGCCCTGCCCGACGTGCCGACCCTGATCGAACGAAACCGGCAGGGGGCGACCCATGGCGTCGCTGAGGCGCACCCCATAGCTCATCATTCGGCCCGGTGGCAGCACCATCCGCGAGACGTTCGTCAGCCGCATGCCGCCTTACCCTAGAAGCCGAAAACGTCGAACCGGTTACGGAGGTCGCCTTGCCCGTGCTGAGCGTTCGCGATGCGTTGCTCGACTACGACGTGACCGGCGAGAGCGGGCCGATCGTGGTGCAACTGCACGGCCTGACCTCGTGCCGCGAGCGTGACACCGCCTTGGGCTTGAACCTGGCCCGGGCTCTGGGTGGGCACCGCATCGTCCGCTACGACGCGCGCGGCCATGGTCGCTCCTCCGGCACCGCGGACGAGGCGTCCTACAGTTGGCCGGCGTTGGCGGGTGACCTGCTCGCCCTGCTCGACACCCTGTCACCGGACGCCCCCGTGCACGGGGTCGGCACCTCGATGGGCTCGGCCACGCTGCTGCATGCCGCCGTCCGGGCGCCGAAGCGGTTCGCCAGCCTGACCCTGGCGGTGCCGCCCACCGCGTGGGAGACCCGCCGCGCCAAGGCGGAGGCCTACCGGGCGAACGCCGATCTGGTGCAGCGCGAGGGCGTCCAGGCGTTCGTCGACCTCGGCGGCGAAAC
>DAOSUG010000145.1:0-5873 GCA_035378545.1 Micropruina sp.
GTGAAGATATACCGAATCTACCGCCAGATTCTCGATGAAACGATGCAAACGGCATAGTCGAGAAATCTAGCGGTAGATTCGGTATATCAACGTCTGAAGAGATATCCGAAGCGAGTGGCTGCAGGCTGGTTGTATTCTGCGGCCGTGAACTTCACCGACCAGGCCCACGCCGCCAAGCAGGCGGCCATCTCGCTTGCCACGCTCAACCGGGCCACCAAGGACGCCGCCCTGCACGCGATGGCCGACGCGTTGGCCGAGGCCGAGCCCGTCGTTCTCGAGGCCAACCTGCGCGACGTCGAACGGGCCCGTGCAGCCGGTACGCCGGATGCCATGATCGACCGGCTGCAGCTCACCCCGAAGCGCGTGGCCGGCATGGTCGCCGGCCTGCGCGACCTGGCCGGGTTGCCCGACCCGGTCGGTGACGTGATCCGCGGCTGGACCAACGCCAACGGTGTGCAGGTTCGACAGGTGCGGGTGCCGTTCGGTGTCGTCGGCATCATCTACGAGGCACGTCCGAACGTCACCGCCGACGCGGCCGGTATCTGCCTGAAGTCGGGTAATGCGGCACTGCTGCGCGGCTCGTCCTCGGCGATCGAATCGAATCGTGCGGTCGTCGTTGCCCTGCGCGCCGGGTTGCAGGCGGCCGGATTGCCGGTCGATGCGGTCCAGTTGGTCGAGGGCGGCCGCGAGGTGACGGCCGAACTGATGGCCGCGCGGGGCCTGGTCGACGTGCTGATCCCGCGCGGCGGCGCCGGTCTGATCAACGCGGTCGTCCAGGGCAGCACGGTGCCGGTCATCGAGACCGGCACCGGCAACTGCCACATCTTCGTGGACGCCACGGCCGACCAGGCGATGGCCATCGACATTCTGCTGAACGCCAAGGTGCAACGGCCCAGCGTCTGCAACGCCGCCGAGACGCTGCTGGTGCATCGGGCGATCGCAGAAGAGTTCCTGCCGAAGACGCTCGAAGCGCTGGCCGCCGAGGGCGTCACCGTGCACGGCACCCAGTCGGTGCAGGGCTACTCAGAGGCCGTGGTGCCCGCCACGTCCGACGAGTTCGACGGCGAGTATCTCTCGCTCGACCTGGCCGCCGCCGTGGTCGACTCGGTCAACGCGGCCATCGACCACATTCGCGCCCACACCACGGGCCACTCCGAGACCATCATCACCAACGACCGCAGCAGCGCCGACCGGTTCGTCGCCCAGGTGGACGCGGCCGCCGTGCTGGTCAACGCATCGTCCCGGTTCGTGGACGGGGGCGAGTTCGGTTTCGGCGCCGAGATCGGTATATCGACCCAGAAGCTGCACGCCCGCGGGCCGATGGGCCTGGCCGAAATGACCTCGTCCAAGTACGTGCTGACCGGGGACGGGCAGGTGCGTCCCTAGGGTGTGTCTCCTCACCCTGGGCGTTCCGCGAGGACGTGCCCAGTGCGTCTATCACAGGGCGGAAGACGAGTCGATAGCGGGTCCTCTCGCGGAAGATGACAACGCAGTGAGCAGGCGTACTGGGTGCGCCGCAGCGCGGCAAGGGTGAGGAGACACCCCCTAGCGGACGGGGGAACATCCACGACGGCCCGACCCATGGTCGTGGCACTGGCCGGGAGCTGCCCACTATCATCCGCGCATGGGCATTCTTCTTGAGACGGCCACGCATGACGCGTACTCGCCTTACCTGGTGGGCGCCATCGTGTTGGCCGTGCTGATGATCGCGTTGCGGGTCGTGTTCGGCGTCGGCAAGAGCCGTCCGCATAGCTGATGACGAATCCGGGCATCGTCTGGACCGGTGACGGCTCCAGGCGGCGACGCCTCGGGGTGATGGGTGGCACGTTCGACCCGATTCACCACGGCCACCTGGTGGCGGCCAGTGAGGTGGGCACCAAGTTCAAGCTGGACGAGGTCGTGTTCGTGCCGACCGGCCAGCCCTGGCAGAAGGCCGATCGGCAGGTGTCGCTGGCCGAGGACCGTTACCTGATGACCACGATCGCGACGGCGTCCAACCCGCGCTTCTCGGTCAGCCGGGTCGACATCGAGCGTCCCGGCAGCACTTACACCCTCGACACCCTGCGCGACCTGCGTAACCACTACGGCGCCGATGTGGACTTGTTCTTCATCACCGGAGCGGACGCGCTCAGCCAGATCCTCACCTGGCACGGCGTGCTGGAGCTGTTCGAACTGGCACATTTCGTGGGGGTGACCCGGCCCGGCACCACGCTCGGTGAGCACGACATCGCCCACCTGCCGCCCGACAAGGTGACCGTGATCGAGGTGCCCGCGCTGGCGATCTCGTCCACGGACTGCCGCAAGCGGGTCAAGGAGCGGCTGCCGATCTGGTATCTGGTGCCGGACGGTATCGTCCAGTACATCGCCAAGCGCGGCCTCTACCGCTGAGCCGCCCGATCCACCGCACCACTGGGAGCTCGATGACTGCAACAGACCACGCTATCGCCCTCACGCGCGTCGCTGCCCAAGCGGCGTCCGACAAGCTGGGAAGCGATCTGGTGGCCTTCGATGTGTCCGAGCCGTTGGCGATCACCGACGTGTTCCTGATCGTCAGCGCGTCCAACGAGCGGCAGGTGGGCGCCTTGGTCGACGCCGTCGAAGAGGCCCTGCTGAGGCAGGGCGCCAAGCCTGCCCGGCGCGAGGGCCACGGTGAGAACCGGTGGGTGCTGCTCGACTTTCTCGACCTGGTGGTCCACGTCATGCACAACGAGGAGCGGGCGCTCTACACGCTGGAGCGGCTGTGGAGCGACTGTCCGCGCATCGACCTGCAGCTCGACACCCGCATGCCGGACGGGGTCGCGACGCTCGATTCCCCCGCCTGAGGTGACAGCAGCACGGGTCGTGCTCTGGCGGCACGGCGAAACGGACTGGAACGCCACCGGGCGCTATCAGGGGCAGGCGGACGTCCAGCTGAACGAACGCGGGGTACAGCAGGCCAGGGCGGCCGCGCCGATGATCGCCGCTTTGGGTCCGGGCCGACTGGTGTCGTCCGATCTCGGCCGGGCGCGACGCACCGCCGCCGAGTTGGCGGGGCTGACCGGGCTGACCCTCGAGGTGCAACCCCGGCTGCAGGAGATCAACGTCGGCGACTGGGCGGGGCTGACCAACGAGCAGGTGTTCGCGGCCCATCCCGACTTCGCCGAAGCGTTGCGCACCGGACGGGACGCGCGACGCGGCGGCACCGGAGAAACGGGCGCCGAGGCGGGCGCGAGGGTGGCCGAGGCGTTGCTCGACCTCGCTGAGAGCACCCCGGACGGACAGACCGTGGTGGCCGTCGGGCACGGCTTCGCAATGCGGGTGGCCACGGTGTTTCTGCTCGGCCTCGACTACGCGCACAACCTGACCCTGGGCGGGCTGTGGAACGCCTCGTGGACGGTGCTGCAGCCCGCGGGCGAGACCTGGCGGCTGCTGTCGTACAACAACGTGGCGCAGGGCTGACGGGGTCGGCGAACTCGGTTCACGCCCGCCGCCGCCGGGCCACCAGGGCGACCACACCCGCGGACGCCGCTGCAACCCCCGTCACCCAGGCCCAGGCCGGAACGGCGTGGCCGGCCGGTGAGGAGTCCTGCGGTTCCCCGTCCAACCGGACGGTGCCCGTGCCCCCGTCGATGCTGATCACGTCGCCGGTCGAGATTCGCCTGGTTGCCACGCCCGTGCCCAGCACGGCCGGAATGCCGTACTCGCGGGCCACGATCGAGCCATGGCTGAGCACCCCGCCGATATCGGTGACCACGCCTGCGGCAAGGGCGAACAGTGGCGTGTAGGCGGGCGTGGTGATCGAGGCCACCAGAATCTCGCCGGGCTGGAAGGCCGCGAAGTCCTCGGCCCCGGCGAGCACGCGGGCGCGCGCCGTGACCCGTCCGCCCGAACCGCCGGTGCCCTTGAGTACCGGTCCGCTCTGGTCGCCGGTGTGGGCGGGCATGAAGCGGTCCATCAGCGTGACCCAGCCGGCCTCCGGCAAGTACTGCGGGGGAGTCGCCAGCGCC
The DNA here is from genome assembly GCA_035378545.1 of Micropruina sp. Lineage (GTDB taxonomy): Bacteria > Actinomycetota > Actinomycetes > Propionibacteriales > Propionibacteriaceae > Micropruina. The sequence goes on from DAOSUG010000145.1 coordinate 3,987, forward strand.
TGACCGCGCCATGTCATGCGACGTTGCTCGACCAGCGCCACCTGATCGCGCAGCGTGGTGGTGCCGGCATCGAGGGCGGACGCTGCGGCGTCCACTTCGGCCGAGGTCAGCCAGTACACCTGGTCGGGCTGCGCGATCGCGCCGGCCCGGACGAGGCGCCGCCCCAGTTCGGCGAGCAGGCGCCGCATGGTCGGCCAGGCCAGCCCCATCGCAGCCAGCGCGTCCTCACGGATCGGCGCCCAGTGCTGAGCGGCGGCCAGGCTGCCACGGGCCAGCTTGCGACGCACCGGATCGAGCCGGTCCATCAACTCCCGGGTGATCCGGCTGCGCCGCTCGGCCAGGGCGCGCTGCCGTGCGACCGGGTCGGCGGCCCGTCCGGACAGTGCGTGCTTGAGCGCCTCCAGCACCGGGGCCGGGTCGTCGGCGGGCACCGGGTTGGCGAAGTCGAGGTTGTACAGGGTGTGCCCGTACTCGCTCAGGTGCGCGCCGAACCGGTCGCGAAACCGCGTCCAGTCGGACGGGCTCACGCCGGACGGTGCCTCGTCCGGCACCGCCGTCAAGCCGTTCAACGCCTCCGCAAGCCCCGGCACGCCGCGGCACCAGTCGGCGACGCGGTACAGCGACTTCTCGGCGAGGATCGGGGTGGAGTCGAACCCGAGCAGAAAATCGGACGCCTGAGCCTCGTCCGAACCGCGCAGCACCGCGTCGTACAGCCCCGTCCAGCTGAGTTCGGTGGTGGCGGCGACCGGAATCACCATCTGCACGTTGGTGTAGTACCGGCAGCCGGCCTCGAGCAGCTCGCGGGTCGCGGTGAGCAGCGCGGTGGCGCTGAGCCGCGCGGGATCCTGCCCCGACCACGAGGCGACGGCGCTTCGGTAGGCAGGCAGCGCCCGGTCGCGCAGCCGCGAGATCACGAAGTTTCTCCGGCTCAGCATGCGCAACGCGGACGGTGTGATGCCCCACATCCGATTCAGCGCCTTCTTGGCGTAGGCGTAGTAGGCGTACCCGCTGATGGTGGGAAAATCGACGTCGAGGCCGGCCGTCCTCGGGCTCAACTCGGTCATCAGGGCGTTGAGCCCGGCCGGGACGGCGGGCCGGATCAGGTCGGCGAACAGGGGAGTGAGCGGGTCGGGCAGCTGCTCGACGATGCTGGCCCGAAAGTACAGGCAGTCGGCGCGCGGGATCGGCCACTCGGTCGGTATGTCGCCGGTCGGTTCGGGTAGCGCCGTGATCGGTCGGGCCTGCACCAGCTGGAACGTGCCGTCGGCGAGCACCCACTCGATGTCTTGCGGTCGTCCGAAATGCGCCTGGACGCGCTCACCGAGCGCGGCCAGTTCGCGCACCTGGGCATCGGTCAGCGTGGGCGCCTCGACCAGGTCGGGTGGGGTCGGCTGCGCTTCGGACCCGCCGGCGGTCGTGACCGTGCGCACCCGCTTGGCCGCAATGCGCCGGCCCACGCGCCATTCGGGGGTGGATTCGAGCACTGCACCGGGGTCCCGATCAGGAGCCGCACGGTCGAGCACGAACTCGTCGGGTTCGACCAGGCCGCCGACCACCGCTTCGCCGAGGCCCCAGGCGGCGGTGATCACGGTCTGGTCGCGGCGTCCGTTGGCCGGGTCGGCAGTGAACATCACCCCGGCGACGTCGGCCACCACCAGCCGCTGCACCACCACCGCGATGCGAGGCGCAGAATCGGCCGCATGCTGAGCCCGATAGGCGAGGGCCCGCTCGCCCCACAGTGAGGCCCAGCAGCGCCGCGTCGCGGCGAGCAGCGCGTCCGCGCCCTGCACGTTGAGGAAGGTGTCCTGCTGGCCGGCGAAGCTCGCATCGGGCAGGTCTTCGGTGGTCGCGGACGAGCGCACGGCGACGGCCGGCTCGCCCAGGGCC
>DAOSUG010000146.1:0-5839 GCA_035378545.1 Micropruina sp.
GTATGCCCTCGACTTTGGCTTGGTGCGCGACATCGTGGTGGAACGTGCCGCGGTCGAACGTGGCCATGTGAAGCCGACGTCCGGCCGGGGCACCGGGCTGCAGGCGTTGTTCTGGCGTGACCTGCAGCGGCTGGCCCGGTTCCCGCGTCCGTTGGTGCCGCTGGCGGCCTCGGTGGTTGCTCCTTACGCCCTGGACGCGTTGGGCATGACCACGCTCAACCCGTTCATTTCGGGGCTGATCCTGGTCGTGGTGCTGGTGCCGTTCCTGTCGATGCTGCGGGTGCTCACCCGCACCGGGGGACTGGCTCGCATGTTCCCGTTCCGCACCTCGCAGGTGCGCACGGTGGCGATGGTGGTGCCGCTGATTCTGGCCCTGATCTGGCAGGCGGCCACGATTCCGGCGTTCGTCGGCATCACGTCCGGAGGTGCCGAGCGCAGCGTGTTGGACGGCGCTCTGGTGGCTCTGATCACGGGTATCGCGGGATGGCTCGGGGCCGTCCGGTGGGTGACGGCGAAGAAGGTCGACTTCAACAGCCCGATGGTTGCCACCGAGTCGGGGGCGGTGCCGCCGACACTGATTCTGAACTTGTTCCGCGGCCTGGACATGGTGGCCCTGGTGACGGCGCCGGTGATGTTGGGCCAGTCGCCGATGTGGTCGTTCGCGCTGGCGTTCGTGGCGTTCATTTTCTTGCGGGGCACCTTCAACACTGATGAGATGAAGGCCCAGCAGGAACAGTTGAACCGTGAGAAGGAGGCCGCGAAGAAGGCCTCGGGGGAGAAGATCAAGATCCAGCGGCCGACCCGTTAGCTGCAATCGCGCCCACTCGATTGTGCTCAGGCAAGGACCGAGTGCGCATGAGGTGGTCACGGTTTGGTCACGGCTGACCGCCGGGGTTGCGGAACTCATCTGTGGTCGGGGATAGTTTCGGATTCGCCCACCCTGTGCTGGCTAATGACGGCCGCCGGGTTTGTTGTGAGAGGCATTTCGTGTTGCGCTTGTTCGTGTCTTCGGCTGGTTTCCGGCTGCCTCGCTGGGTCGTTGTTGTGCTGGTTGCTGTGTTGTGTGTGGGGTTGTCGTTCGGCAGCGAGTTGCCGTCGCGGGCTGCGGCTCCTGTGTTGCCGGTTGAGTCGGGTGAGGAGGCGGTGAGGGCTGCTGATTCTGATGGGGATGGGGTGCCGGATCGGCCTGATTTGGTGTCGGCGGGTGTGACGGCTCGGGTTTTGGGTGTTGCGGTGGAGGATTTGTCGCAGCGGTCGGGGTCGGTGCGGGTGTTGGTGAATCCGGATGGGACGTCGGAGCAGGAGGCGCATGCGGCGCCGGTGTGGGTGAAGGACGCGGACGGCAAATGGGTGGATGTGGACTACAGCCTGGTCCCGCGCACGGGGGGCGGGTTTGCTCCGAAGGCGTCGCCGTCGTCGGTGGTGATTGATGCGGGCGGGTCGGGGGAGTTTGCCCGGGTGGTGTTGCCGGGCGGCGGTTCGACGATCTGGTCGTGGCCTGAGGCTTTGCCGGTACCGGCGGTGCAGGGTGCCACCGCGACTTATGGGGTGGCTGATGGTGTGGATTTGTTGGTGACGGCGACGGGTTTGGGGGTGTCGTCCCGGATTCGGATCAATTCGGCTGATGCGGTGGTGCCGGAGTTCACGGTGCAGGTGCGCACGGTGGGTGTGGAGTTGAAGCAGACCGGTGAGGGTCAGTTGTTCTTCACCGACGGTGAGGATCGGGCCGGGCAGACGTCGACACTCACGGCGTGGGATGGGCGTTTGGACTCTTTTGGTGATCCGTTGGAGGTGGTGCCGGTGGAGGCCAGCCTTCAGGAGACGGCCGCCAAGGGTGAGCGCACTGATCAGGAGTTGACGCTGACGACTCCTCAGGTGTTGGTTGATGATCCTGAGGTTGTGTATCCGATTGTTATTGATCCTGATTTGACTCCGTTGGTGGCGTCGCAGGACACGTGGGTGCGGTTGGGCACCTCGACGATTGACACGTTGTCGTATCGGGTGTTGGTGGGGCGGGTCGCGTCGCATGCGAATGATAATCAGGCGTTTGGTTTCATGCGGTGGCCGAGTGGGCAGATCACGGGCCGGAAGGTTTTGAAGGCCAATATTCATTTGTTTCAGTATCGGGCGGGTACGTGTGCGGCGCGGCAGATGAACATGCATCCGTTGGTGGGGGTGTGGGATGAGGCGACCACGGTGTATGCGAACAAGCCCGAGATTGTGACGACGTCGGGCACGTCGTCGTCGTTGACGAAGAATGTGGGTGGTGATGGGTGCGCAGCGAACGGGTTCATTGATGGTGATTTGACGAAGATGGTGCAGGCGTGGGCGAACGGGCCGGCTAATGGTGGGTTCGCGAACTATGGTGTGCGGTTCAATGTGCCGGAGGCGAGCAAGAGCGATGTGAGTTATGAGCGCGGGTTCTGTTCGATCAACTATGACCCGACGCACACCTCGTGCAACTCGGCCGCACGGGTGCCGTACTTGTCGGTCACCTACAACAGCGCCCCACAGACGGCGGCAACGCCCGCGGTGAATGCGTCGCGCACGTTCGACGGCAAACTGTGGACCTCGACCGCCACGCCGACGTTCTCCACGTCGGCGACGGATGCGGAAGCCTCGAAGGTCACCTACAGCTTCGAGGTGCGTACCTTTGAGGGTGCCGCCACGGTCACCTCCAGTTGCACCACCGGCCAGGTCGCTGCCGGGGCGAGCGCCAGCTGCAAACCCGTCACCGCATTGACCGATGGTGCAAGTTATGTGGTGCGCGCCCGGGCCACCGATGAGCACGGCCTGGTCGGCGACTGGTCAGCATGGCGTGCTTTGGGTGTAGACACCACAGCCCCATCGGAGCCGACCGTTTCCTGCTCCGGCTACACGAACGACTCGTGGCAGGCCAGCCGTGTCGGCCCCACGACGACCTGCTCGTTCACTGCTACCGGGGTGGCCGATTTTGAATGGCGCCGCACCCAGGCGGGCACCGTGGAGGACCAGCCGGCGGTGATCGCCACCGGCGGTTCCGGCACCACGGCCGCCATCCCGGTGCCCGAGGTGGGTGTGGTGAAGGTCGAAGCCCGGGCGCGGAACAAGTCCGGCTTGGCGTCGGGTTGGAAGATCTTCACGTTCGGTATTGGTACCGCTGCGGTTACCCAGCCGATGCTGGACGACAGATCCACCTCCACGTTCCCGGTTCAAGCGGTCGCTGGCGGTGGCGCAATCTCCGCCCAGGTTCAGTGGCGTTACGCCCCCGATGTTGAGGGTGACACCACCACCGGCTGGACCGCGGCCACGAAACTGCAGCTCAAGTCGACCGGCGCAGCGTGGACCGGATCGTTGCAGACCAGTTCCCCGTTGTCGCAGACACCCTTGTTGACTTGGACGCCGTCGAAGGAGCCCGGTATTTCGGTGCCGTCAACAGTCCAGTTGCGGGTCGTGTTCAGCTATCCGGGCAACGTCACAATGCCTTCGCCGATGCAGAGGGTGGTGTTGATTCCGCACGCTTTCGGTGGTTCCTACCCGACCCAAGACGTCGGCGCAGGCACCCTGGCGTTGTTCACCGGCGAGTACCAACTGTCGGAAACCGATGTGTCGGTGCCCGGCACGGGCGGGAACCTGACCGTGGGCCGCACCCACGGCACCCTCACCGGGGATCTGGCCGGGCCGCCCGGCGTGTTCGGACCTGGTTGGACCGCCGACTTCGCGGGCGAAGGCACCGGCGCCGCTGGCTACGTGGTCACCGACAACACCGCCCTCGACGGCACCCTCATCCTCACCTCACCAGGCGGCGAGTCCGACACCTACGCCCACTCCACCGGAACCAAAGGTGCACTCAAAACCGGCACCTACAAGGGAGTCGGAGAGACCGCGCTCAACCTGGACAAACTCGTCCTGGCCACCGGTGGTGGCACCGGGATCAGCCACACCCTCACCCTGACCGAATTGGACGGCACCATCACCGAGTTCCAACGCAACACCGCCGGGATCTGGTCAACCCACCGCACGGTCGAACCCGAGGACAACTCGACGGTTCAGTTCGTCCGGGACAGCAACGGGCTGATCACCTGGATTCTCGCGCCCGCTCCGACCGGGGTGACGTGCACCGCAGCGACCCAGAACAAGGGCTGCCGGGCGTTGAAGTTCACCTACACCACCGTCAATGGGGCGGCGCGGCTCACCAAGGTGCAGTATCGGGCGTGGGATCCCAAACCGGGCGCTGATGGGAAACCGTCCGCTGCGGCTGCGATGGCCACCGTTGATGTGGCCGGTTACGGTTACGACGCCCAGGGTCGGCTGACCGAAGCGTGGGAACCCAACGCGTCCGGTGATGCCGGCGCGGGCCGCAAAACCCAGTACGAATACACCACCATCAACTCCAAGACCGTCGTGTCGAAGGTCAGCGACCCAGGCCTGGTGCCGTGGCGCTTCGCTTACGACGCTGTGGGCCGACTCGCCACTGTGAAACGTGCCCTCGACCCTGCCGTCGGAACCGGAGACGCCACCTGGAGCGTCGCCTACGACGTCCCCCTCTCCGGGCCCGGTTTGCCCGAGCTCACCGTCAACGCCGTAGCTGGCTGGGGACAACTCGCAGCCGACGCACCCACCGGCGCCACGGCAGTCTTCGACCCCGACCACCCACTGTCGGGCTCTCCCGGCGAAGCCGATTGGGCCTACGGGAGTCTGTCGTACTTCACCCAAGCAGGCCGGACCACCAACACCGCCGTCTATGGCGCCGGCCAATGGCTGATCGACTCCACCCGTTATGACGCACAAGGCAACACCACCTGGAACCTGTCCGGCGAGGGCCGAGCCCTCGCACTCACCGAACCTGAGCCGGCCACGGCCGCCGACAAGTACGCCACCTTGACCGTGTACAACACGGCCGGCACCAGGGTTGAGGAAACCTACAGCCCGACGCGGCCCGTCGTGCTGAACAACGGCGGCATTGTCGTCGCCCGGACCCTCACCAGCACCGTTTACGACGACGAAGCCGACACCAGCCTGACGCCAGGGCGCCCCAGCAGCGGCGTCCCCGACGGCGGCTACCAACTCGCCGTCGAGCAGACGACGGCAGTCACTGACCGAATCCTGCCCAAAGCAGACGGCAACACCTGGGACACCAACAAGACCCGGTACCGCTACGACCCTGTCGTCGCCGCCGACCCGTCCGGCTGGCTGTTGAAGGTGCCAACCAGGACCCTCACCCAGGACGGCTCGGGATGGGCCACCACCCTGACCCGCTACGACAGCAACGGCCGGATCGTCGAGACCCGCACCCCGGGCGGCACCGCCATCACCAACGGGACCGCGAACGACACCTACTCCACCAAGACCATCTACTACACCGCCGACACCTCAGCGTCGGTCAGCGCCTGCCGATCCAAACCCGAATGGGACGGCAATGCCTGCATCGTCAAGACTGGCGGCGACCCGTCCACCGGCTACCCCATCCCCGCCAAAACAACCACCGGCTACAGCATCTTCGGAGCCGTCACTCGACTCGAAGAGACCGGGTCCACCTGGAGCCGTGCCACCATCACCGGATTCGACTACCAGGGCCGGGAAACCTCCGGCAGCACCGCCCTCACCGATCACACCACGATCAGCGGCACCACCAGCTACCACGCCACCACCGGGGCGGTCACCGCCACCACCCGAGGCGGCATCACCGAGAACTTCACTCACGACAGCTGGGGGCGCGTCCTCACCAGCACCGACGGCACCGGCAACACGGCCACCACCAGCTACGACACAGCCGGACGCACCAAGACCTTCAACGACGGCAAAGGCAGCTACACCTACAGCTACGACGGCACCGACAACCTCGGACAAGTCGAACATC
>DAOSUG010000147.1:0-5820 GCA_035378545.1 Micropruina sp.
ACCCAGGGTCACCTGGTGATACATCAACACGTCGTCGCCGATCTCGGCAGTCTCGCCGATCACCACTCCGTTGCCGTGATCGATGAAGAAGCGGCGCCCGATCACCGCTCCGGGGTGGATCTCGACCTGGGTCAGCGTGCGCGACACCTGTGAGAGCAGCCGGGCCAGCGGGCGCAGCGCCGGGCTGCTTTTCCACAGTTTGTGGCACAGCCGGTGCACCCACACCGCGTGTACGCCCGGGTACGCCAGCGCCACCATGAGTTTGCTGTGCGCGGCCGGGTCTTCGCGCAGCGCCGTCTGCAGGTCTTCGTTCACCCGAAACCAGGCGGACGAAGCCAGGTCTCGCACCGTCATCGGCACCGTCCAGGCAAGGTCATCGCACCATCCAAGCAGGTGCCGGGCCAGCCGTCGCACCCGTCCACCACGCGCGACGGCCCCGTCGCCTGGACGGGGCCGCCTCGAAGCCTGGATCCACCGATGGGCGCCGTCGCGAGCGGCACCAGACGGGTGGCCTGGCAAGCCGGTCCGCGCGAAGGCATACCGGGCGTCTGGTGAGTGTGGCCGACGCCGCCAGGGCGCCCGGACGGGGCCGCGCAGTAGGCGCAGATCGGTGGATCCAGGCTAAGCGGTGGCCAGGCCACCGCGCCACGATCAGTCGAGCAGGTCGGCGTACAGGATCGTCGACAGGTAGCGTTCGCCGAACGACGGAATGATGACCACGATCACCTTGCCGGCGTTCTCTTCGCGGGCCGCCAACTCACCGGCGGACGCCAGCGCGGCCCCCGAGCTGATGCCGACCAGCAGGCCCTCCTGGGCAGCGGCCAGCCGGGCGAACTCGACGGCCGTCTCGGCGTTCTGCGGCAGGATCTCGTCGATCACGTCGCGGTCGAGGATCTCGGGCACGAAGTTCGCGCCGATGCCCTGAATCTTGTGCGGACCGGGCTGGCCGCCGGACAGGATCGCCGACTCCTTGGGCTCGACGGCCACGATCGTGACCTCGGGCTTGCGTTCCTTGAGCACCTGGCCGACACCGGTGATGGTGCCACCGGTGCCGATGCCGGCCACCACGATGTCGACGGTGCCGTCGGTGTCGTTCCAGATCTCTTCGGCGGTCGTCTTGCGGTGGATGTCGACGTTGGCCGGGTTGGCGAACTGGCGCACCAGCACGGCGCCCTCTTCGGCGCCGATCGCCTCGGCCCGCGCCACCGCGCCCCGCATGCCCTCAGGGCCGGGGGTGAGCACGAGTTCGGCACCGAACGCCCGCAGCAGCGCCCGGCGCTCCTTGCTCATCGTCTCGGGCATGGTCAGCACCACCCGGTAGCCGCGCGCCGCGCCCACCATGGCCAGCGCGATGCCGGTGTTGCCCGAGGTCGCCTCGACGATCGTTCCGCCCGGCTTCAGTTGGCCGGACGCCTCGGCGGCGTCGATCATCGCAACGCCGATGCGGTCCTTGACCGAGTTGGCCGGGTTGTAGAACTCGAGCTTGGCCAGCACGGTCGCCTGGGTGTCGCCGAAGATGCGGTGGAGGCGCACCAGCGGGGTGCGTCCGACCAGCTCGGTGACGTCGTCGAAGATCTGCATGGGTTGTCCTAACCGGTGTTGGGCGCGGCTGTGCCCGCGTTCATGAATGACTGTTCAAACATAGTACCTATTGCTTTTACCTACACTGCGTCCCATGACCCACGAGCACGAGTTGGTACTGGTCGTCGACTTCGGTGCCCAGTACGCGCAGCTGATCGCGCGGCGCGTCCGAGAGGCCCGGATCTATTCCGAGATAGTGCCGCACACGGCGTCCGTTGCCGAGATCATGGCGCGCAAACCCAAGGCGATCGTGCTCTCGGGCGGGCCGCAGTCGGTGTACGCGCCCGGCGCTCCGCAGGTCGACCCGGCGCTGTTCACCACCGGCACCCCGACCTTCGGCATGTGCTACGGGTTCCAGGCGATGGCGTCCGCCCTGGGCGGCGAGGTGCGCCGCACCGGGCTGTCGGAGTTCGGCCGCACGTCCGTCCACGTGGGCGAGGGTGGTGCGCTGCTGGACGCGCTGCCGCCGAACTTCCGGGCCTGGATGAGCCATGGCGATGCGGTGTACGCGCCGCCGCCGGGGTTCACCTGCCTCGCCACCTCGGACGGGTCGCCGGTCGCCGCGTTCGAGGATCTCGACCGCGGCTTGGCAGGAGTGCAGTGGCACCCCGAGGTGGGGCACTCCGAACACGGCCAGGCGGTGCTGGAAAGGTTCCTGGTGCAGATCGCCGGTTGCAGCCAGGACTGGACCCCGGCCAGCATCGTCGACGACTCGGTGGCAGCGATCCGGGCCGAGGTGGGCGATGCGCAGGTGCTGTGCGCGCTGTCCGGGGGCGTCGACTCGGCGGTCGCCGCGGCCCTGGTGCAGAAGGCGATCGGCGATCAGCTCACCTGTGTGTTCGTCGATCACGGGCTGCTGCGCAAGGGCGAGGCCGAGCGGGTCGAGCGCGACTTCGTGGCCGTCACCGGCGTCGACCTGGTGGTGCGCCACGAAACCGACCGGTTCCTGGGCGCGCTGGCCGGGGTGAGCGACCCCGAGACCAAGCGCAAGATCATCGGACGCGAGTTCATCCGTACCTTCGAGGACGCCGCCCGGGCGCTGAATGCGTCCAAGGACATCGAGTACCTGGTGCAGGGCACGCTCTACCCCGACGTGGTCGAATCCGGCGGGGGTGAGGGCGCGGCCAACATCAAGAGCCACCACAACGTCGGCGGCCTGCCCGACGACCTGCAGTTCAAGCTGATCGAGCCGCTGCGCACCCTGTTCAAGGACGAGGTGCGCGCCGTCGGCACCGAACTGGGCTTGCCGGACGACATGGTGTGGCGGCACCCGTTCCCAGGCCCCGGCCTGGCGATCCGGATCATCGGCGCGGTCACGGCCGAGCGGCTGGACCTGCTGCGCGAAGTGGACGCGATCGCCCGGTCCGAACTGACCGCTGCCGGGCTGGACCGCGAGATCTGGCAGTTTCCGGTGGTGCTGCTGGCTGAGGTCCGTTCGGTCGGCGTGCAGGGCGACGGCCGCACGTACGGGCACCCGGTGGTGCTGCGTCCGGTCACCTCCGAGGACGCGATGACCGCCGACTGGGGCCGGCTGCCCTACGAGGTGCTCGAGAAGATCAGTACCCGGATCACCAACGAGGTGCGCGAGGTCAACCGGGTGGTGCTCGACATCACGTCCAAGCCGCCGGGGACGATCGAGTGGGAGTGAGGCGGTAGGTCGCGCCGGCTGCGCGTTTTCTGCACCTGGGTATCTGGCTGAAAGTCTGCTGCCGCGCGGCCGGGACGGTGCCCGAGCCGCCCACCTCCGGATCGCCCTCGCAAGCTCGGCCGATCCTCCGACGCCCACCCACCTGCCTCGGGCACCGTCCCGGCCGCGCTTTCGCTCTTCTGTCTGCGTCGTCTGCATTGCCCGTCGGTTGTTAGCCTGCACCTCAATGGCCGGCGCGATGCACCTGGTTCCGGACTTGGGGTGGTTCGCGAGGCGCGCGGTCGCGGGCGATGTCGCCGGTCGAGCGCACCGACGGTCGAGCCCTACGGCCGGTCGGGCCGGTCGAACACTCGGCCGGTCCAGCCCTACGGCCGGTCCAGCCCTACGGCCGTCCAGCCCTACGGCCGGTCGGGCCGGTCGAGCCCTCCCGTCCGTCGAGCCGACCGCCAAGGCCATTGCGCGGGGCGTGATCTCGACAGGCTCGATCTCGACAGGCTCGACCGATGACAGGCTCGATCCACCGGCTCACACCGGCAGGTACCGCGCCCACCAGGTCAGGATCGCCTCGAACCGTTGCCGCCGATGCCAGGGGGTGCCCGAGCGTGACAACTCGTGGGTTTCGCCGGGGAACACCAGCAGCTCGGCGGCCACACCGTCCTGTTTCAGCTGCGTATAGTACCGCAGGGCCTGTCACAAGGGGCAACGCAGGTCGAGCTCGGAATGGATCACCAGCGTGGGCGTGGTCACCCGGTCGGTGAGCAGCATCGGCGACTGTGCGTCCATCTGCTCTTTCGAGCCGTTGTACTGCGCCGGAAAGAACCACCCGATGTCGGACGCACCCACGAACGACGCCGGGTCGAGGTAGCCGCGCTCGACGATCGCCCCCGCGAAACGGTGCTCGTGGGCGATGATCCACGCGGTCAGATAACCGCCGTAGGAGCCCCCCATGATGCCGACCCGGGCGCCGTCCAGCCCCGGCACGGTCGCGATCGCGTGATCGAGAAACGCCAGCACATCGGCCGAATCGAGGTTGCCGAAATTGGTGCGGATCGCTCGGCCGTGGTCGCGTCCGTACCCCGCGGAACCGCGTGGGTTGCACAGCACCACCGCATACCCGGCCTCGGCGTACACCTGCGCCTCGTCGAAGAATGCCGACGTGTACTGCGCGAACGGCCCGCCGTGGATCAGCAGCAGCGCCGGGTGCGGACCCTCGCCGCCGGGGCTCACCACCCAGCCGTGCACCGGGTGGCCGTCGGGTGCGGCGGCGGTGAGCTCCTGCGGCTCGCGCACCCTCGCCGCCGCCCGCAACGCGGCCGAGAAGTCGGTCAGCGGACGCACCGTGCCCGCCTCGAGCAGCCCCACCTCGTCCATGCCCACGCTGGTGCGGTAGGTGACCATGATCGGTGAATCAGCGGCCGGACGGGCGCCCACCGTGCCGCAGCCGAAAATCAGCACGCCCGCGTCGCTGTCGAGCAGCAACTCGGCGCCTGCTCCGGTCACCCGGAACACCTGACTGGCGCCCCGGCTCTCGGCGACCGCGAGCACACCGTCGACGGTGGGGGTGAGCGGGCCCTCGATGAGCGACTCGGCATCGGTGAGCAGCGCCGGCGACCCGTCGTGCAGCCGGTAGACGCCCGAGTGTGCCGCCACGAAGTCCATGCCCGACTCACCGAGGTCGGTGCCGACGAACCAGATGTCGTCACCGCTGACCAGGGGGTGGCTGACGTCGAGGTTCGCCTCGGTCAGCCGGACGGTCTCGGACCCGTCCACCGCCACCCGCACCAGGTCGCCGACCAGGGTTTCGGGCCCCTCGGTGCGGGCCGCGGTGACCAGCACGGCGGTGCCGTCCGCGGTGAAACAGGGCTGCGTGAAGTCGGTGTCGCCCCTGGTCAACCGGTGGGCCGGCGGCACGCCAGGGTTCTTCAGCGACTCGGGGTCGAGTCCCTTCGCTGCCCGACCCTTCGGCGTGACGGTCGGCTCGCCGAACACGTCCGGAACGTTCACCACGAACAGGTGGCTGCGCCGGTCGCGTACCCAGCCCAGCCCGTTGGACTGGAACTGCAGGCTGGTGATGTGCCGCGGGTCTTCGTGACCGGCATCGACGTCGTCGATGCTGCCGTAGCGGCCCTTGTCGGGCACCCGGGCGATGAAGGCCAGCGTGCGACCATCGGGTGAAAAGGCGAAGTCCGACACGCCGAGGGGCTGGTGGGTCACGCAGAGTGCTTCGCCGCCGCCGGAAGCAACCAGGTGGACCTGCGCCCGATCATTGGCACCGGCCCGCAGAAAGGCGATCAGCGAGCCGTCCGGCGAAAAGAGGGGGTGCGTGTCGTGCTGGCCGCGGGTCAGCCGACGGGCGCCCGAACCGTCCAGCGGCACGCGGAACAACTGGCCGACGTAGTCGTCGGCGTCGAAGTCGGCGCGGCTGGCGGCCACCACGGCCCAACTGCCGTCGGGGTGCACCGCCGGGGCCGAAAGGGTGGTCAGCAGAGGCAGTTGGTCCGGACGCATGGCCCCGACGCTACTACCCGCCACCGACCAACTCCGGCGCTCGACCGCTGCGCGACCGGTGGGCTAGGTTCGTGCACAGCCCA
>DAOSUG010000148.1:0-5819 GCA_035378545.1 Micropruina sp.
GGCGTGAACCGGGTCTGCGCATCGAAGTCGCCGGCCGGATCGGGGTCGTCGCGCAGGCTGCCGACCAAGGCAGGTGGCTGCGCCAGGGTCGGGCTCAGGATCACATCGAAATCGGCCCAGGTTCGAGCAACCTCGCTGGTCAGCAGCTGAATAGCCGCCATGGCGCCCGCGTACTCCAGGCCGCTGACCGTGCGGCCCTTCGCCCGCAGCCACCGGGTCAGCGGGGTCAGCGCCGGCTCGGCCTCGGGCGGCAGCGGAATACCGAGGGCGCCCACGGCCCACACCGACCGGAACGCGTTCCAGCGCTCGGCGGCGAAGGCGACCGGCGCCTCGCTCACGTCGTGGCCCAGACCTACGAGCAGCAGGGCGGCGCGCGCGGCAGCGTCCAGGCAGGCGGGGTGCACCTCGGCGTCGGCGGCGATCACCGGCGTGGTCAGCAGACCGACGCGCAGTCGCTCCACCGGACGACCGCAGGCCGCCAGATAGCCGCTCGCATCCACGGGCGCCCAGTACGTGTCGCCGGCGCGGGGGCCGGCCAGCACGTCGAGGGCGAGCGCGGTGTCGCGGACCGTCCGGCTCACCACACCGTCGGTGCCCAGCCCCGGCCCGGGCGGACGGGCCCCCGCCGAGATCAGTCCCCGGCTAGCCTTCAGGCCCACCAGGCCGCAGGCGGATGCGGGAATGCGGATCGAGCCGCCGCCGTCAGAGGCGTGGGCGATCGGCGCGATGCCCGCCGCGACGGCTGCGGACGCTCCCCCGCTGGAGCCACCGGCGGAGCGAGTCGGGTCCCAGGGTGTGACGGTCGGCGGACGTCCGTTGGGCTCGGTGTAGCAAGGCAGGCCAAACTCGGGCGTCGCGGTCTTGCCGATCATGGACGTGCCCGCGTCGCCGAGCCAGCCGACGATCGGGTCGTCGGCCTCGGCGAGGTTGCCACGCATGGCGGCGCTGCCGGCCTCCCAGGGCAGCCCGGCCACCGCGTTCAGATCCTTGATCGGGCACGGGACCCCAGCGAGCAGCGGCCGCTCGCCGGAAGCGATGCGTGCGTCCGTGCGCCGGGCGTCCGACAGTGCCCGCTCGGGCGCCAGACACGTGAAGGCACCGAAGCGCGGACCACGGTCTGCGGCCACCGCCAGCGCCGCCTCGGCGACCTCGACGGCCGACAACTGCCGCCCGTTCACCGCCGTGGCGATCTGGATCGCCGTCAGCTCGCAATACTCCTCCACACGCACAACCGTCATCCTGGCACGCCGATCCCGAGCGCGTGCCGCAGTGCCGTCGGACGTGGCGCGAGTGCGTCCGGACTCAGACGTAGACTCAACGGGTGCTCGCTGGTATTCGCGACGAGACCCCCCACCGCACCGATCCGCTGGTTGCGCCGGCCGCGGCCGTGGCGCCGACCACCGGCCGCCGCAGAGCCGTGACCGCACGCCTATCGGCGCTGCTGCTGTTCGTCGGCGCCGTTGCGTGGTTCGGGTGGGGCGTGGGCACCCCCGAGGCCTGGAGCGACGAGGCCGTGACCGTGCTCACCATCGAACGCCCGTGGTCGGCGGTGTGGAGCCTGTGGAACAGCGGGGACGCCACGCTGACGCCGTACTACCTCGCCCTGAAGGCCTGGAGCGAGGCGGCCCACTGGCTCGGATTCGCACCGGGGGTGACCGTGGCTCGCAGCTTCTCGGTGGCCGCCGCCGCGGCTGCCACGGCGTGCCTGTACCTGCTGGTGCACCGCAGCGCGGGCGAACTCACCGCACTGCTGGCCGGTGTGGTGTTCATGGCACTGCCGGGAGTGTCGAGATATGCCCAGGAGGCCCGTCCCTACGCGCTGTTGATGGCGGCCGCCGCGTTTTCGTGGTTGCTGGCCGATTCGCTCTGGCGGGCGGCGGACGCGGCCCCCGGACAGGTGCGCCCCCGGACCAGGCTCACCTACACGCTGAGCCTGGTGGTGCTTGCGCTGACCAACCTGTTCGGTCTGCTGCAGTGGGTGGCCCAAGCCTGCGCCGCGCTGATCGGACGGCCCCGCTGGCCGCGGCTGCGCGTGCCGCTGCCGCAGGCGATCGCCGCAACCGGGCTGGTCGCTGTGCCGGTCGCGATCATGGCGACCCGCGGGTCCGGGGCGCGCGTTCCGTCCGAGGTGAACGCGTTCACCGTGACCGACATGCTGCAGGTGGTGGCGCTGCACGTCGGCGCCCCACCCTTGCTCGGGCTCTTTCTGCTGCTGCTGACCTGCTGCGGGCTGCTCGGCCTGCGGACGCAACGGCTGCGCGGCTTCGTGGTGCGGGTGCTGATCTGGCTCGTGGTTCCGGCCCTGTTGGCCACGGTGTTCGCGCTGGTTCGAAGCCAGCTGTTCCGGGTGCGGTACTGGATGCCGGCCGCCCTGCCGATCGCCGTTCTCGCGGCCATCGGCATCGCCGAAGTGGCCGGTGCAGTGGCGGGGGTGTGGCAGCGTCAGGCCGACCGTTCGTGGGCGGCGCGGGCGACCCGCGTCACCGTGGCCGCCGCCCTGCTGGTCGCGCTGTGGGTGGCCATGTTGCCGCTGAACCAGCGGTTCCGGGCACCGGACGGGCACGATGCCACGCTCGGGCCCGTCATCGCGCGCATTCTCGAGCTACGCGCCGAGCAACCCGGCATGGCGGTGCTCGTCGCCTCCCCCGGTCAGTCGGTCGTCTTCGCCACCTCGCCTGCTCCCGGGGTGTATCGGCAGAACGTGTACCTGAATACGGAGCTGAGGCCTGAGTCGGTGTACCCCGCCGTCGAATCGTTCGCGCGGCTGAGCGAGCGACTCACCGACAGGGATCGGGTGCTGGTGATTCGCATGGTGCCCACGGCCGCCTCGGCCACCTCCGACGAGACGGCTGCGCAACGACTGGCGAAACTCGGGTTCCGTGCGACCTCCGACTGGACGGAGCTGTCGGGCTGGCAACTGCGCGAGTATCGTCGCTGATCCCTTGAACGGCTGGACTCCCCTTCAGAGACCGGGCAGGTTGCTAGGCGGGCCGCTACACACTCGATCAGCGGACCGATCTCAACACACTCGATCAACGCAGCCGCGCCTGGACGTCGGGATCTCGACACACTGGACGCCCGGCACCTGGATCTCGACAACCTCGATCAGCGAACCTGGGCTTCGCTCGTCGGAACCCGGCGCTCGCCACCCCGGTCGCCGGCGCCCCGGGTGTGGCCGGGGCGTCCCGGACGCGCCGTCAGCCTCAGTGCTCGATCTTGTTCGGGTCGAGAATGCCGCTGATCGTCGGTTCGAAGGCCTCGCCCAGCTGCTTGACGGCCAGGCGTCCGACCAGTTGCTGCTCGGTGGTGACGCGCTCGGAGCGTCCGCTGCCGAGGAAGGTGATGGTCCAGTGCAGCAGGGTGGTGATGCGGTTCTTGAAGCCCACCACGTAGATCAGGTGCAGCGCGAGCCACGACAGCCAGGCGAGGAAGCCGCTGAACTGCAGCTTGTCGTTGATCTTCGCGACGGCGCCGAAGCGGCTGATCACCGCCATGGAGCCCTTGTCCTTGTAGCTGAACTTCTCGGTCACCGGCGTGCCGTTGAGGTCGCCGACGATCTTCTTTGCCGCATATCGGGCGCCCTGAATGGCCACCTGCGCCACGCCGGGCAGCCGGTCGAGCGCCATCATGTCGCCGATCACGAACACCGCGGGGTGGCCGGGCAGGGTCAGGTCGGGCTGGACGGGCACGCGGCCGGCCCGGTCGACCTCGATGCCTGATTGCTCGGCGAGAGTCTTGCCCAACGGACTGGCCTGCACACCTGCCGCCCAGACCTTGCAGATCGCCTCGACGCGTTCGGTGGAGCCGTCTTTGAGCTTCAGGTCGAGCCCGGTGGCGTCCACATTGGTCACCATCGCGTTCAGCTTGACCTCGACACCGATGCGCTCCAACTCTTTGTGCGCAGCGGCGGACAGTTTCTCGCCGAACGGCGGCAGCACCACCGGTGCCGCGTCGAGCAGCAGCACCCGGCACTGCCGGGTGTCGATGTTGCGGAACGTGTCAACGAGCGTCTTGTGGCACAGTTCGACGATCTGACCGGCCAGCTCGACACCGGTGGGGCCGGCGCCGACGACCACGAACGTCATCAGCGAGCGACGTTCGGCGGCGTCCTGGCTGAGCTCGGCCATTTCGAGCGCACCGAAGATGCGGGCGCGCAACTCGAGCGCGTCGTCGATGCTCTTCATGCCCGGGGCGAAGGTGGCGAACTGGTCGTTGCCGAAGTACGACTGGCCGGCGCCGGCGGCCACGATCAGGTAGTCGTAGCGCAGAATGGTCTGCTTGCTGAGCTTTTCGCCGATCACGATGCGCGAGTCGAGGTTGATCTTGCTGACCTCGCTGAGCAGCACCTTGGCGTTCTTCTGCCGGGCCAGAATGTCGCGGGTGGCCGGTGCGATCTCACCGCTGGACAGAATGCCCGTGGCCACCTGGTACAGCAGCGGTTGAAACAGGTGAGCGGTGGTCTTGCTGAGCAGTGTGATGTCGACGTCGGCCTTGGCCAGCGCACGCGCCGAGAACAGACCGCCGAAGCCGGAGCCGATGATGACGACGTGAGGACGGGGCATGACTACTCCAGGGGTTGTGCTGCTCGGTCGGTCGGGTTGAGTCTGCCGTCCAGTGCGAGGGCTGGCAAGCGTGCAACGTTGCGCTGGACGATCAGGTCGTGCGTGAGACTATCTGGTCGCACAGCTCGATCAGGGCATCGCGGGCGTTGCCGGACGGCAGCGCGTCCAGGTGGCTCTTGGCCAGTTGTGCCCGCCGATCGACTTCGGCGCGGGCCTCGCTCAGTGCACCATGGGTGCGCATCAGCCGCAGCGCCTCGGCCAGGTCGTCCGGGTCGGTGATTTCACCCTGGAGCAGTTGTCGCAGCCGCGCATCGGACGGGTCGGCGCCCGCCTTGACCAGCAGTGTCGGCAGCGTGGGGACGCCCTCGCGCAGGTCGGTGCCGGGGGTCTTGCCGGTCTCATCGCTGGCGATGTCGATGATGTCGTCGCTGAGTTGGAAGACCACGCCGAGCTCTTCGCCGAACGCGGCCAGCGCGTGCAGTTCGGACGCGGTGGCGCCGCACACCATGCCGCCGAACACCGCGGACGTCGCGATCAGCGAGCCGGTCTTGTCGGCCACCACCTGCAGGTAGTGCGCGACTGGATCGTCGCCGGCCTGCGGGCCACGCGTCTCGGCGATCTGGCCCTGGACGAGGCGGGCGAACGTGTCGGCCTGCAGCGCGACGTAGTCGACGCCGAGGGTGGCCACGATCGAGGAGGCCCGGGCGAACAGAAAGTCGCCGATCATGATCGCGATCGAGTTGTCGTAGCGCTGGTTGGCACTCTCGGCGCCTCGTCGCAGATCGGCCTCGTCCATCACGTCGTCGTGGTAAAGGCTGGCCACGTGGGTCAGCTCGACCACCACCGCGGCACGCTCGATCTCGTCGGCCGAGGCACCCGGATGCAGGCCCGCACCCACCACCACGAGCATCGGACGCAGCCGCTTGCCGCCGGCGTTGATGATGTGCGAGGCCGCCTCGGTGACGAACGGGGTCTGGCCGAACGCCGAGTCGCTGAGCCGATGCTCGATGATCCTCAGGCTGTCAGCGACGCTCTGTGCGAACGTCTCGTCGACACCGATCTCGAGGGTCACACTTCTCCTAGCTCAGGGCACCCGATGTGGGACCGACAGAAAGCGAACGTCACCCAGCTTAGCCTGGATCCACCGATGGGCGCCGTCGCGAGCGGCACCAGACGGGTGGCCTGGCAAGCCGGTCCGCGCGAAGGCATACCGGGCGTCTGGTGAGCGTGGCCGACGCAGCCAGGGTGCCCGGATGG
>DAOSUG010000149.1:0-5808 GCA_035378545.1 Micropruina sp.
CGTCGACGGCTCCATCCCCGCGCAGCTGCGCCTGCTGCTCGAGGTGGTGGCCCGCCGGCTCGGCGAGTCGGACGCCGCCGTCGTGCGCACGCTGCTGGCCAAGTTCGGGCTCGGGCCCGACCACGTCGGCCGGTCCTGCGACAGCCTCTCGCTGGGCGAACGCACCCGGGCGGCGCTGGCGGTGCTGCAGGGCCGGGCCGTCAACGTGCTGGTGCTCGACGAGCCCACCAACCACCTGGACGCCGCCGCGATCGAGCAGTTGCAGCACGCGTTGGTGGCCTTCGAGGGCACGGTGCTGATCGTGACCCACGACCGGGCGTTGATGGACGCGCTGGCGCCGGTGACGATCGTGCCGGTCAATGGCCGGACATAGTCGGCGCTGAACGAGGGCGCAAGGACGATGTGAGTCCGGGTACCGCAGACACGGCCCAAACTCACAGCATCATTTCGGACGTGTCACAGTCAGGCGGTGACCACGTCCAGGGTCACCTCGATGTTGCCCCTGGTGGCGTTGGAGTAGGGGCACACCGCGTGCGCCTGCTCGGCGAGCTGTTCGGCGCTCTGCTGGTCGACCCCGCCGACCTCGATCACGAGAGTGACCGCCAACACAAAGCCGGTGTCTTCGGGGTGACGGCCCATGCCCACCTCGGCGGTCACCGCCGCGTCCGTGATCGGCACGTGTGCATTGCCGGCCATGCGCTTCAGCGCGTTGAGAAAGCAGGCGGAGTAACCCGCGGCGAACAGCTGTTCGGGATTGGTCTTGCCGCCGGTGCCACCGAGTTCGGTGGGGGTGGCGAGGTCCGCCTCCAGGATCCCGTCCGATGATCGGACGTGCCCGTTGCGGCCCTCCCCGGTGGCGGTGGCGACGGCGGTGTACAGAATCTTCACGGGGCTACCTCCAGCGTGCGGTTACTGATGCAGCCTAGGCGACCGGTCCCGGGCCGTGGCAGGAGTGCTGCAGCGCCGCCGATACAATCGGCCGGTGACCACGCCGAGCGATGAATCGTCCCTGCCCGAGCAGCTGCAGGTGCGGCGCGACAAGCGTGCCCGACTGCTCGAGGCGGGCACCGATCCGTACCCGATCAGCGTCGGACGCACCCACTCGGCCGCCCAGGTGCACGCCCAGTGGGGGCACCTCGCCGCCGGTGAGGAGACCCAGGACGTGGTCGGCGTCAGCGGCCGGGTGGTGTTCATTCGCAACACCGGCAAGCTGTGCTTCGCCACCCTGCAGGACGGGTTCACCCGCGAGGATTCCGGTACCCGGCTGCAGGTGATGCTCTCGCTCGCCGAGGTGGGCGAGCAGCGGCTGGCCGACTGGAAGGCCGACGTCGACCTGGGCGACTTCGTGTTCGTGCAGGGTCGGGTGATCAGCAGCAAGCGCGGTGAGTTGTCGGTACTGGCGTCCCAATGGCGCATGGCGTCGAAGGCGCTCCGTCCGCTGCCCACCCTGCACAAGGATCTGGGTGAAGAGACCCGGGTGCGGCAGCGCTACGCCGACCTGGTCGCCCGTCCGGAGGCCCGCGACATGGTGCGCACCCGGGCCACGATCGTCCGTTCCATCAGGGAGACGCTGCACAGCCAGTGCTACCTCGAGGTCGAAACGCCGATTCTTCAGCTGGTGCACGGCGGGGCGGCGGCGCGTCCGTTCCACACCCACCTGAACGCGTTCGACATTCCGATGACGCTGCGCATCGCGATCGAGCTGTACCTCAAGCGAGCCATCGTGGGCGGCGCCGACCGGGTCTACGAGATGGGCCGCATCTTTCGTAACGAGGGCATCGACAGCTCGCATTCGGCCGAGTTCACCATGCTCGAGGCCTACCAGTCGTGGGGCGACCAGTTCACCATCGCCGCAATGACCCGCGACCTGATCGTCAACGCCGCGGACGCGTTGGGCGTCGAGTCGGTGCCAAGCCCCCTCGGCGAGGTGCACCTGACCGGTGACTGGCAGTGGCTGTCGGTGTATCCGGCCTTGTCGGACGCGCTGGGCGAGCAGATCACTCCCGACACCCCGCTGCAGCGACTGCGAGAGATCGCCGACGCGCGAAGCATCGAGTACGACCCGGCCTGGATCGACCAGAAGCTGGTCATGGAACTGTTCGCCGAGATCGTCGAACCCACCCTGGTGCAACCCACCTTCGTCAACGGCTATCCGGCGATCGCGCAGCCGCTGGCGCGCAACAATCCGGACGATCCGCGCCTGGTCGAGGCCTGGGACCTGATCATTGCAGGCGTCGAGCGCGGCACCGGCTTCTCCGAACTGATCGACCCCGTCATTCAGCGGGACGTGCTGGTGGCCCAGTCGCTGAAGGCGGCCGCCGGCGACCCCGAAGCCATGCAGTTGGACGAGGACTTCCTCCGCGCCCTCGAGTTCGGCGCCCCGCCGATGGGCGGCATGGGGCTGGGCATCGATCGCACGATCATGCTGTTCACCGGGGCCGGCATTCGCGAAACGATACTGTTCCCGTTGCTCAAGCCGCACGGCTGAGGTTCTCGCGGACCCGCAGGGACTCGGGCGGCCTGGCAGGGATCGGTCGCAGTCCTGCACACGCTGATCCCTCTGCTCAAGCCGCTCGGCTGACTTCTGGTGGCCCGGCAGCAGGCGGCCGGGCCAGGATCGGCTTGCTGTCAGGCACACGGTGATCCCTCGCTGGTCGAGCAGGTCGAGGCCCACCTGAGGTGGTGGGCGGGGTCTGGACAACCGCATCCGCGGCTCGAGGGTTGATCAGAATCAGTGATCGCCTTGGCCGACACGAACCCTGTCGGCCGAGGCTTCCGAGCGATCAGGCGGCGGCTCGCGCGGGCAGCAGCAGCGTGCGACGGGTCACCAACGCGGCACCCCACACCAGCGCCGCGCCCAGCAGCGGCAGGGCCATCACCAGCAGCCGGCCGTCCAGTCGCCAGGCGGCCAGCGCGGCCAGTAGCGCCACTGCCGACACCACCGCCAGCGCGACCAGCAGCGACTGCCGCGACGCCGAGAACGTGCGCTCCTGCAACGCCAGCCAGCCCAGTGCGGGCACCACCAGCACCGCGAGAGCGACCACCCAGGGCACACCGATCCACCAGGTCAACAGGCTGAAGCACAGCACCACCACGGTGGCACCGGCCAGCCACACCCCTGCATGCAGGGGTGACTCGGCCCAGGCCCGCTGCCATACCAGGTCGTCGGACGGGCTCGCCCACGCGTCGATCCGACGCCACCAGTTGACCTTGACGCCCGGCGCGACGGAAGCTGCCGCGCCGGGAGTGGCGGGCCGACCCGAGCCGAAGGGGGCGGCGGAGTCGCCGGAATCGAAGGGAGCGCTGGCGCCACCCGAATCGACCCAGCCGGCGGAGCCACCCGAACCGAAAGCTGCGGCGGAGCCACCCGAACCGGAGGAGGCGGCGGACGTATCCGCAGCCAGGGAACCATCGGTACCTGCTGACGAGGCCATAGTGCGCTCACCCGCCAGCCCGGCGCGGCCCTCGGCGGTGACCACCCGGGCGACCAGCGTGTACACCACGTCGACCGCCACCACCAGCAGCGGCGCAGCCACCATGGCCGGCGAGGCGTTGCCGAGCCAGGCGTAGAACGCGAGGGCGCAACCCAGGCCGGCCAGCACCGGCCCGAGCGCCCGATCGAGAAACCCGGTGGGAGCCGGCCAGATCAGCAGCGGCAGCACGCCTGCGATGACGACCAGAACCAGCGTGCGCAGGCCCGGGTTCGGCAACCCCACCGCGATCGGCACCAGGTAGACCGCACCCAGCAGCCACAGCCCGACCGGCAACCGGCGGGCGCCCGATCGTTGCCCGGCGCCGATCGCGAAGTTGATCACGTTGTACATCAGCACGCCGGTCACGGTGGCCATCACGGCCCCCGAGGCGAACAGGTCGCCGCGGCGCCATTCGAGCACCAGCACCCCGAAGATCACCACCCCCTGCACGATCAACCGCCAGAACCAGTGCACCCCGCGCGCCGTGAGCACCGCGTCGGCAAGACCCAGCAGCAGGGCGGCCGGCACCGCGATCATGATCAGCGTGGTGCCGCCGCCCAGCGCCCACAGCGCCAACGTGCCCGCCACCATGCCGACCAGCACCGCGAAACCCGACATCACCGCGCCCTTGCGGGAGGCCCAGATCAACACCGTGGACGTGACCCCGAGGGCCAGGACGCAGGCGACCACAACAGCCATGGAGCTCACCTCAACTGACCTTGATGCCGAAGATCTTCTGGTCGTAACTGGCGACCACGATCATGTTGTCGTACGCCGACACCGACGCTTCGACGTTGCCGCCGAGCGAAATCGAGGTGTAGTCGCGTCCGGTGGTGGGATCGAACAGGTGCAGCAAGCCCGCCGAGTCGCCGAACACGCCGTACTCGCGCCCGTCGGCGCCGTGAATGAGCACCGGCGAACTCCACGAGTAGTGCTGCAGGCTGCGTGACCACACCACCTGCCCGGTGCGCTGGTCGAGGGCCACCATGGTGCCCTCGGACGGTGCCGTGGTCTTGCCCACGTTGAAGAAGACCAGATCGCTCACCTCGCCCTGCCCGAGCAGCGGCGTCGACAGCAGCCCGCCCTTGACGTGAAAGTCGTAGTAGGCAGGCAGGTCGTACTGCCAGACCACCTCGCCGGTCAACCCGTCGATCTTGCGGAGGTTGGTGACCTGGTCGCGCCGCTGCGACCCGCGCCAGCCGACCGAGTTGCCCGTGTACAGGTAAGGGTGGCCGGTGGAATCGTCCAGCACCGGTGTCGAGTCGGCGTTGTCGCCGGTCGTTCGAGCCCACACCACCTCGAGCGTGCGCGCGTCCCAGCACACCATCAGGCCGTCATTGTCGGTGGCCCACATCAGGTTCTTCCACGCCGCAGCCGAACTCTCGATGCCGTACTGACGGCTGACCGGGCTGCGATAGGTCATCTTGGTGAGCTCGGGCTTGACCGACACCTTGCCCGCCTTCGCGTCGAAGGACGCGTTGAGCTTGGCCTTGTACACGATGCCGTTCTCACCCGGCTCGATCAGGGTGTCGGAGTACCGGTCGATCAAAGCCGAGGAGTCGAACGCGCCCCAGCCGACCGGATCCTGCCGGTGGGAGACCTCGTCGGCGCCGCTGATCTTGCTGACCTGCTTGTTCTGGATCAGGTCGAAGATGCGGTACTCCCACGGCCCCTTCTGGTTGCCGTTCTCGTTGAGCCCCTGCCCCGCGTACAGCAGGGGATAGCCCCGCGGATCGATCGACCCGGTGCCCTTGAAGCCCCATTTGCCTTCGATCTTCGGACGGGTGACGGACCCGTCGGCCAGGCTGAGCCGGTACACGCTGCCGTCGAAGACCGGGTAGATCACCTCGACGAAGCCGTCGTCGTCGACCTGCGCGGCGGGCAGTTTCATGGCCTGTTTGGTGGCCTTGGGCCATTTGACCAGCAGTGGCTGCCCCGTCCAGCCGGCGCCGGGAAAGTACGAACCGTCGGCGCTGACCGCACCGATGTCGTGGGTCCACACCACCGACAACTTCTTGTCGGTGATCTGCGCCGTGCCGTACGAAGGGGCTGAGCGCGCGTTGTTGCCGCGGAAGGTCAGCACTCCGGGGATCTCGGTGTAGTCGCGACCCGAGCCCCAGGCCACCTGTTGCGCGGGGTCGTAGTTGTCGATCGGCTGGTTGGCCTGGTTGTAGACCGTCCAGGTGATGTCACCATCGGCGCCCAGCAGTGGACGCCCGTAGCTGCCGTTGCCCAGCGAGGTGGGTGCTTGATAGCCGGGAATGTCGCCGAGCGCCAGTACGGCACGCTTGGTCAGGGCGGTGCCCGGCGGCTGCCCCGGGTTCGGGCGGACGCC
>DAOSUG010000150.1:0-5805 GCA_035378545.1 Micropruina sp.
AAGTTCTTCGGCATGTCGGGGTAGAAGTAGTTCTTGCGGGCGAACCGGCACCATTGCGCGATCGAACAGTTGAGCGCCAGGCCGATGCGGATCACCGACTCGACCGCCTTACCGTTCAACACCGGCAGCGAGCCGGGTAGGCCCAGGCAGACCGGGCAGGTGTGCGTGTTCGGCTCGGCGCCGAACTCGGTGGAGCAGCCGCAGAACATCTTCGAGACGGTGTTCAGCTCGACATGCACCTCGAGGCCGATCGCAGGGTCGAAGGCGTCGAGAACCTCGTCGTAGGGCATCAGGGTCATCGGGCTCCCCCGTCGGTCTGGGCTTCGCGGGCCCACAACTGGTCGGTGAGCACGCCGCCCCAGCGGTCGGCCAGCGCGCGCTCAAGCGCGGCCCCGACCCGGTAGACGCGATCGTCGGCCAGCACCGGCGCCATCACCTGAAAGCCGACGGGCAGGCCGTCTTCGGGGGCCAGCCCGCACGGAAACGACCCGGCCGCGTTACCCGCCATGTTGGACGGAATCGTGCACAGGTCGGCGGCATACATGGCCAGCGGATCGTCGGTGCGCTCGCCGATCGCAAAGGCGGTGGTGGGCGTCGACGGCGACACCAGCACGTCCACCGTCTCGAAGGCGTTCTCGAAGTCGCGGGCGATCAGCGTGCGGGCCTTCTGCGCCGAGCCGTAATAGGCGTCGTAATAACCCGAACTGAGCGCGTAGGTGCCGATGATGATGCGCCGCTTGACCTCGGCGCCGAAGCCGGCGTCGCGCGTCAGCGCCATCACCTCTTCGGCGCTGTGCGCGCCGTCGTCGCCGACCCGCAGGCCGTAGCGCATGGCGTCGAAGCGGGCCAGGTTCGAACTCACCTCACTGGGCATGATCAGGTAGTAGGCCCCCAGCGCGTAGCGAAAGTTGGGGCACGACACCTCGACGATCTCGGCGCCCCGCTCGGCCAGGGCGTCCACGGCCTCACGGAAGCGCTGCTCGACCCCCGGTGCGTAGCCCTCGCCGCCGAACTCCTTCACCACGCCGAGCTTCATGCCGCGTACGTCGGCCTGCCGCGCGGCGGCCACCACGTCGGGTACCGGAGCGTCGATCGAGGTCGAATCCATCCGATCCCAGCCGGCGATCACCGCATGCAGCAGAGCGGAATCGAGCACGGTGCGCGCACAGGGCCCGGGCTGGTCGAGACTGGACGCCATCGCCACCACCCCGTAGCGGGACGTGCCGCCGTAGGTCGGCTTCACCCCCACCGTGCCGGTCACGGACGCCGGTTGACGGATCGAGCCGCCGGTGTCGGTGCCCAGCGCCAGGGGGGTCTCGAAGGCGGCCAGGGCGGCCGCCGAGCCGCCGCCGGAACCGCCGGGGATGCGGTCGTGGTCCCAGGGGTTGTGGGTGGTGAAGAAGCCGGAGTTCTCGGTCGAGGAGCCCATCGCGAACTCGTCGAGGTTGGTCTTGCCGAGCACCACCAGGTCGGCGTCGAGCACCCGCTGGGTGACCGTCGCGTTGTACGGCGGGTGCCAGCCCTCCAGGATGCGTGACCCGGCCGTGGTGGGGGCGCCGGTCATGCAGAACAGATCCTTGATGGCGATCGGGACGCCCGCCAGTGGGCCCAGCGGGTCGCCGGCGGCACGCTTGCTGTCCACCGCGTCGGCGGCGACCAGGGCTCGCTCGGCGTCCACGTGCAGGAACGCGCGCACGTCTGCGTCCACGGCGTCGATCCGGTCCAGGTGCGCCTGGACGACCTCGCGCGAACTCGCTGCACCGCTCGCGATCAACTGCCCCAACTCGACGGCCGAGGCATGAAGGAGTTCGCTCACTGCTCGTCCCCCAGAATGCGCGGAACGCGGAACCGTTCGTCCTCGACGGACGGCGCGCCCGCCAGCACGGCCTGCGCGGTGAGCGACGGACGCACCTCGTCGGCCCGGAACACGTTGGTCAAGGCCAAGGCGTGCGACATCGGGGGCACGTCGTCACCGGCCACCTCGGTGACCTGGGCCACCGCGTCCAGAATCACGTCCAGTTGAGGGGCCAGCATCGCCAGTTCGTCGGGCGACAAGGCGATTCTTGCCAATGCCGCCAGGCGTGCCACCTCGTGCGTGGTCAGGGCCACCGCTGCACCTCGCTCTCGATCCGATCGCCCATCCTAAGGTGTGGCTGTGGATCGTCGCTGACGCAGCGGGATTGCGAACACCTGTAACAAATCTGCGCGAGACTGTGGCGATGTTTCTGCTGCGCGTCGCCCTGCCCGACCGACCCGGTTCGCTGGGTGCCGTGGCCACCGCGATGGGTACCGTGGGCGCCGACATCCAGGCCGTCGAGATCGTCGAGAAGTACGAGGGCTACGCGGTCGACGACTTCATGGTCGAGGTGCCCCACGGCACCCTGCCCGATGCCTTGATCACCGCCTGCACCAGCATCGGCGGGGCCGAGGTGTTGTGGTTCTCGCACTATCCGGTGGGTTGGGGGCTGCAGGCCGACGTGGCCGTGCTGGACGACATGACCGAAAACCCCGAGCGGGCCGAACGCATTCTGACCGAGGCCGCGCCGGCGGTGTTTCGGGTCAACTGGGCCGCACAGGTCGACCGTGCCGACGGCACGGTGATCGCTCGCACGCCGATGGCGCCCGAGCTGGACCGGCTGCCCTTGGACGCTCTCGGCTCGCTGGACGAGCCGCACAGCGTCGAACTGCCCGACGGCTGGTTGGCCGGCTGGCCAGAACTGCTGGTCGCGGTCGCGCCCTTCAAGCAGGGCACCGCCCTGGTGCTGGCCCGCGCCGGGGGGCCGGCGTTCATCAAGTCGGAGGTGGCGCGACTGCGTCACCTGGCGGCGCTGGCGAACTGAGGCGACTACCCTCCGCCGGCCGACTGCATCATCGTGAAGATGTACCAGCCGTACAGAAACACCACCACGGCGGCGGCGACGAAACCGAGCGCGACGAACCAGCGCATGCGCTTCTTCTGCCGGGTGGACGGCACCTGCGCCGGCCCCCACTCGCCCAGCTTGGGCCACACCCGGGGCGGCGCGCCCGCGTTCAGGTTCAGCTTGCTGTTCAGGCCCTCCACGAACCGCAGCCTACCCGGCTCCTGAACGTGCGCCCCGCCTCTGTGGGCTGACCGAACCCCACCTCGCCGGCGAGGATGACCGCCTGGGTGCGGTCCTGGCGCCCAACTTGACCAGAATGGACGACAGCTAGTTGCAGCTAGTTGCGGACCGTCTTGGCGGACAAGAGCCGACCGGCGACGAGCGCCAACCGCCCGCCCCCCAGGCGATCGCCAGCAGATAGCAGAGGCCGCGCAGGACGATCAGGCCCAGGTTCGCGGCTCGGCACGCCGCGTATCGAGCAGCCGGCGCTGGGCGACGGTGGCGAGCCAGCCGCCCGGGTTCTCCGGGACGCCCTCGGCCGGCCACTGCCGGGCGGCCTGGGCGAAGGCTTCGGCAAGGGCGTCCTCGGCCAGGTCGGGGCGTCCGCTGGACTGGATCAGCCCACCCGGCAACCGCCCCCAGTATTCGGCCTGCACCCGGCCGAGGACGTTCCCGGCGTTCACTCGTAGGGGTCGACCGCCGGCTGCAGCTGCATGTCGTAGGCGGGCAGCACCTGCAGCAGCTCGATCAGCGTGTCCAGGTCGGGGGTCTCGATCAGGTAGTAGCCGCCCAGCCCCTCGATCACCTCCGCGTAGGGACCCTCGGTGACCGACAGGGTGCCACCCCGGGTGCGCAGCGTGGTGGCGCTGGAGGGCCCGGCCAACGCCTCGCCGGACAGGATCTCCACCCCGTCGCGCGCGGCGCAGGCGGCGTCGAAGTCCTCGAACTTCTTCATGCCCGCCGCCTGCTCCTCGTCGCTGAGCGAATCCCAGGCGCGCAGTTCGCCGTCTCCGATCAACAACACCAGGTACTTCATCGTGACTCCTCTCGACGACGGGAGGCTCCCGTCATTGGGTTGTCGTCCGGGCCGCGACCGAATCGACAACCACCCGCGACATTGCTCAGGATTGCTTCGCGACAGCCGCCGCGGCCTCCGGGCCCTCGTTGAGCAGCACCTCGAAGCCGTCGGCGTTCAGGATCGGACGTTTCAGTGCGACCGCCTTGTCGTACTTGCTGCCGGCGTTGTCGCCGACGACGACGAAGTCGGTCTTGGCCGACACCGAACTCGAGGACTTGCCGCCCCGGCTGGTGATCGCCTCGGCGGCCCCGTCGCGGGTGTAGCCGGGGATCGAACCGGTGACCACCACGGTCAGCCCGGCCAGCAGTTGCGGCACGTCGTCGCTCGCCTCGGCGGGTGCATCGGCCATCACGGCGCCGGCCGCCCGCCACTTGTCGATGATGGCCACGTGCCAGTCGACGGTGAACCATTCACGGATCGCCGCGACCAGGGTGGGCCCGATGCCCTCCACGGCGGCCAGTTGCTCGTCGGTGGCGGCCTTCAGCGCGTCGATGTTGGGGAAGGCCGCCGCGACGTCGGGCGCGACGCCCTTGCCGATGTGCCGAATGGACAGCGCGACCAGAAACTTCGCGAACGGACGGGTCTTGGCCTCGGCCAGGTTGGCCAGCAGCTTTTCGCCGTTGGCGGACAGGTAGCGCCCGGACGGATCCTCGCCCTTGCGCGGACCGCGGGTGAACATCGGGATCCCCAGCAGGGTGTCGGCGTCGAGCGAGAACAGATCCCCCTCGTCGGTCAGTGCTCCGGCGCTCAGTAACGCATCGGCCGCCTGCCAGCCGAGCACCTCGATGTCGAGCGCCTGCCGCGAGGCCAGGTGGAACAGCCGCTCGCGCAACTGCGCCGGGCACGAGCGGGTGTTCGGGCAGCGCAGGTCGGCATCGCCCTGCTTCTCCGGTGCCAGCAGGGTGCCGCAGGAGGGGCAGTGGGTGGGCATCACGAACTCGGTTTCGCTGCCGTCGCGCAGCGCCACCACCGGGCCGACGATCTCGGGAATCACGTCGCCGGCCTTGCGCAGCACCACGGTGTCACCGATCAGTACCCCCTTGCGTTTCACCTCGGACGCGTTGTGCAGGGTCGCGTTCTCGACCGTCGAGCCCGAGACGAACACCGGCGTCATCACCCCGTACGGCGTGACCCGGCCGGTGCGTCCGGTGTTCACGCGGATGTCGAGCAGCTTGGTGGTGACCTCCTCCGGCGGGTATTTGAACGCGATCGCCCAGCGGGGGGCCCGGGAGGTGCTGCCCAGCCGCTGTTGCTGCTGGCGGTCGTCGACCTTGATCACCACCCCGTCCATCTCGTGCTCGAGGCCGTGCCGGTGCTCGGCGTAGCCGTCGATGTAGCCCCAGGCCTGCTCGAGGGTGGGCACCACCCGGTAGTGGCTCGACACCGGGATGCCCCACGACTTGAGCAACTCGTAACCGTGGGACTGGCTGTCGATGGTGACCTGCGATACCTCGCCCAGGCCGTGGCAGAGGAACTGCAGGTTGCGTGACGCGGTGACGCGGGCGTCCTTCTGCCGCAGCGAACCGGCCGCCGAGTTGCGCGGATTCGCGAAGGGCGCCTTACCGGCGGCGACCAGCCCCTCGTTGAGCACGGCGAAGTCCTCGGGCCGCATGAACACCTCGCCGCGGGCCTCGACCAGGTCGGGGGCGTCGTCGCTCAGCCGGCCGGGTATGGCCGCGATGGTGCGGACGTTGGCGGTGACGTCTTCACCGACCCGGCCGTCACCGCGGGTGGCGGCGCTGACCAGGCGCCGGTCGCGGTAGACGAGGTCGAGCGCCAGACCGTCGATCTTGAGTTCGCACAGCCAGGCGGTCACCTCGGTCTCGCGAGTGGCACGGGCCGCCCAGCGCTCGAAGTCCTCCTTCG
>DAOSUG010000151.1:0-5768 GCA_035378545.1 Micropruina sp.
CCGACGGTGAACGTGATGCCGACCGGCAAGACCGGGCCCCTGGCCCAGTTCATCAACGAGAGCATCTACGTCTCCGCGGTGGACGTCGCCCAGGTGAAAGCAGCCGACCCGGCCCAGGTCGCGGCGGCACCGGCTGGCAGGCCGGCAACCGCCGCGGATGACGAGCGCCCCAAGTTCACTTCCGACAAGAAGGTTTCCCAGACACTCGCTGAGCAGAAGAATAAGTCATTGCTGACCAGGATCGGGCTGGGTGCCGGCCGGGTCGTCGCCATCCTGTTCCAGGCCGGCCGTGACGGCATCCAGACCATGATCGGCACGATCCTTCCGTTCATGGCGTTCATCGCGATGCTCATTGGCATCATCACCGCGTCCGGCTTCGGTGCGTGGTTCACCTCCTTCCTCACCCCACTCGCCGGGTCAGGTTGGGGGCTGCTCGTCCTCGGGTTCATCTGCTCGATCCCGTTCCTGTCCCCGCTTCTGGCGCCGGGCGCGGTCATCGGCCAGATCATCGGCACCCTGATCGGTGTGGAGATCGGCAAGGGCAGCATCCCGCCCAGCCTCGCACTCCCGGCCCTGTTCGCGATCAACACCCAGAACGCAGCCGACTTCATCCCGGTCGGCCTCGGCCTTGCCGAAGCCGAGCCCGAGACCGTCGAGGTCGGCGTCCCCGCCGTGCTGTACTCCCGCTTCCTCAACGGTGTCCCCCGGGTCGCCGTTGCGTGGCTGGCAAGCATCGGCCTCTACAGCGCCGCCTGAGCAGCGCTCTCTGAGCAATACGAAGGAGTTAGGTGATGACTGAGATCTATCGGACCACAGTGCACGACGCAGGACCCATGGCTGAGGCCTTCGTAGCGGAGGGGATGTTCGTCACCTTCGGCTCCAACGCCCCCGAAGCCCTCCGCGAGTTCTGCTACATCGTCGACATCAACGCGATGACGGCAGCACTCACCCCGGGCCAGCAATTCACCGTCGATGGTCGGGCCTTCCCGATCACCGCGGTGGGCGACGTGGCGCAACGCAACCTCGAATCCCTGGGTCACATCACCGTCAACATCGACGGTGACTCCGAACCCAAGATGGCCGGAGCGATCCACATCCGCTGCGACGGACCAGCCCCCGAGATCACGATCGGGAGCGTGCTCACGATCGAGGCGGCGTGATCACTCGCGACGTCATCATCACCGATCCGGATGGTGTCCACGCCCTCGTGGCGCAGGAACTGGCAACCAAGGCGAACAGCTACGCCAGTAGCCTCTACCTGCGCCACAACGGGCGAACGGCGAGTGCGGGGCAACCCGTGTCCGTGCTCGCCCTCGGAATCCGGCAAGGTGCCTGCATCACCGTGCTCGCAGACGGCCTCGACGAAGCCGAGGCTCTCACCGCGCTTGCCGAGTATCTAGCTCACTCGGCGCCAACCCCACCCACCACGATCAACACCCTCACCATGGAGGACCCAGAATGACCGACGACCTCTTCACACGTGGCCTGGCCCAGGCCGGCGACACCAAGCTGGTGGAAGTGGGCCGAGGAGTGCTCGGCCGAACTGGAACCATCCTGCGTGACGCCCTGTTCGCCGATGGTCGACCAGCACTGGTGGTCGCCGACGAACGCACGTGGGCAGCCGCCGGCCAGGCAGTCCAGATGGCACTCATCGAAGCTGGAGTGCGGTTCCTCGAGCCGCTCATCTTCCCGGGCTACCCGGTCCTCTACGCGGCGCTCGACACCAGCGAGATCATTCGTGAACGACTCCGGGAGACCGGCGCACTCGGCGTCGCCGTCGGCTCCGGCACCATCAACGACCTCGTCAAGCTTGCCGCCGGAGACCTCGGCCAGCCCTACGCCGTCGTCGGCACGGCCGCCTCCATGGATGGCTACTCCGGCTTCGGCGCACCGATGAGCAAGGACGGGGTGAAGGTCACCATGCCCTGCCCGGCACCGGCGGTCGTCCTCTTCGACCTCGACGTGGCCGCGGCCGCTCCGCCCACCATGGTGGCATCCGGCTACGGCGACCTGTCGGCCAAGATCCCGGCCGGCGCAGACTGGATCCTCGCCGACGCCGTCGGGCTGGACCCGATAGACCCACTCGCCTGGGAACTCGTGCAGAGCGGGGTCGCCGAGGCCCTCTCCCAGCCGAAAGCCCTCGCAGCCGGCGACCCCGACGCCTACGCCGGCCTGGTCTCCGGCCTGGTGCTCTCCGGCCTCGCCATGCAGGTGTACCGCGGCACCCGCCCCGCCTCGGGCGCCGAGCACTACTTCAGCCACCTGTGGGAACTCGACCACCTCGGAGCCGACTGGGACCCGCCCTTGTCTCATGGACACAAGGTCGCCATCGGCACCCTCGCGATGAGTGCCTTCTACGAACGGTTCCTCGCCCGTGACCTCGCCTCCCTCGACATCGAGGCCGCCGTCGCCAAGTGGGCCCCCTGGGATGCCGTTGAGGCGGACATCCGCAGCCGGTTCACCGGTGCACTCGCCGACCACGCGGTCAACGAGACAAGGGTCAAGTACGTCAACGACATCGGACTGCGGCACCGACTCCACACGTTCGTGTCGAACTGGGGCGCCCTCAAACCTCGGATCGTCGCCCAGCTGGTGCCGGCCAGGCAGTTGCAGCAGATGCTCCGCGATGCCGGCGCGCCTGCCGTCCCGGAGGACATCGGCCTGACCGCTGAGGCCGTGCGCGCCACCTTCCCGAAAGCCATGTACTACCGATCCCGCTACACCGTCCTCGACCTCGCCCGAGAGGCCGGCTGGTTCGAGGAGCTGGTCGACGATGTCTTCGCCCCCGGCGGACTGTGGAGCTGACCATGACCACCTGGAGCAAGACCGCACCCCTGAGGCCCGACTTCCCGGAGAACGCCCGGCCCGACCGGCTCTTCGACGCCTACGTCTTCGACCTCGACGGCACCATCTACCTCGGCGACCACCTCTTGCCGGGGGTGAGGGCGACAATCGAACTGCTGCGCAAGCGGCGTACACCGGTCCGGTTCCTTTCGAACAACCCCACCAAGGACCCCCACCAGTACCAGGCCAAGCTCGAGGCGCTCGGCCTCCCGACCCCGCTGAGCGACATCGCGAATACGATCGTCACCACGGTCCGTTGGCTCACCGCCCACCACCGCGACAAGATCGTGTTCCCGATCGCCGAACAGCCGCTGATCACAGCCCTGGAAGCCGCCGGGATCAGGATGAGTGAGGACCCTGCCGAGATCGACATAGTGATCGCGTCCTACGACCGTACGTTCGACTACCGCAAGCTCCAGATCGCCTTCGACGCCCTCTGGTTCCACGACCGGGGAGCGATCCTCGTGCAGACCAACCCCGACCGCTACTGCCCCTTCCCCGGCGGACGCGGCGAGCCCGACTGCGCCGCCATCGTCGCCGCCATCGAGGCCTGCACCGGCGTCACCTGCTCAGCCAACTTCGGCAAGCCCGACCCCCTCATGGTCGCCGAAGCCCTCGAAGGCTACGACGTCTCCCCCGCCCGCACGATGATGGTCGGCGACCGGCTCGCCACAGACATCGCCATGGGAAGAGCCGCGGGCATGAACACCGCCCTCGTCCTCTCCGGCGACAGCACCCTGGAGGAAGCCACAGCCCTCACCGTCAAACAGCGCCCCCACTACATCCTTACGAGCCTCGACCAGCTCATTCCAGAGGACGTATGGGACGCGGACGGCGGTGCCTCCCACATCGAGAACTAGCATGCCCGTCCGCGATCAAGCCGGCTCAGGTCTTCTTTCCAGCGGGGTGGGGCGGAAGCGGATCTGACGTTCGGCCCCAGTGGCTGGTCCATCCGAGCATGAAACCAGTGGCAGCATCCTGCAGAACCTCCGTGCGTGCGTCCCGGACGCGTCGAGGTGGGTCGGCGTCGAACCACTCGATGACTTCCCCGCGCGCATCCTCGAGTGACACTTCCGGCATCCAGCTTCGCTGACAGGGCGGCGTCGTCGGAACTCCTGGGGTTGCTGCTCTGATTCGCACCGACGACGGTCGCCAGGAGGCGACGGCGGGCGATACTCCGCGCCCTGGGTAAGGCAGAAGCCATCTACGCGGAGCCCAGCTTCTCGGTCCAGGAGGCTGGCGTCCAATGTTCAGTTCGACGTTGGAGAGCGCCGTCCAGCGCTATCCAGCAGCGTCGTCATCGAAGTGGTTGGTCTTGACCAGAATCCATGCCCGGTGGCACCCCGGGCTGTGGACGTCAACGGTGTGGTGGAGGCCGGGGGCCTCGGCGGATTGGGACTTGCCGGGTGCTTGGACATGACACAAAGAAATCGCCGCTCTGTGCGAGGCGACCCGGCCAGCTGGTCTAGGGAAATGCTGATTAAGGAGCGAGTCTTGGCGGTCGGGGTGCGGCTGCTCGATGGGGTGTCGTGGGGCCTGAATCGTACGGTGGCTAGGTAAAATGGTGGTCATGACCGAGTTCCAGTCCAGCCTGTCTGATGTTGAGTACAGCCAGCGGCGTCGGACCCCGAAACGGGAAGAGTTCCTGACCCGGATGGACGCCGTGGTGCCGTGGACGGACTGGGTCACGCTGATCGAGCCGTTCTACTACTCCAACAAGCGGGGACGCCGTGCGGTGGGCTTGGAGACGATGCTGCGGATGTACCTGTTGCAGGTGTGGTTCCACCTGTCCGATGAGGGCGTGGAAGACCAGATCAACGACTCGTTCGCGATGCGGTCGTTCATGCGGCTCGACTTCGGCACCCGGCAGGTGCCGGACGCGACCACCCTGCTGCATTTCCGGCATCTGTTGGAGAAGCACAAGTTGGGCGAGGCCATGTTCGCGGCGTTGAACGCGAAGCTGGAGGCTGACGGTCTGATCATGCGTGGGGGCAGCATCGTGGATGCCACGATCATCGCCGCCCCAAGTTCGACCAAGAACGCGACCCGAACACGCGACCCGGAGATGCATCAGACCAGGAAGGGCAACCAGTGGTACTTCGGGATGAAGGCCCACGCCGGGGTGGATGCCGGCACCGGCTTGGTCCACAGCGTCACGGTCACCGCAGCCAGCGTGCATGACCTGGACGAGATCGGCCATCTGGTCCGTGTCGACGATCAGGTGGTGTACGCCGATGCCGGCTACCAAGGGGTCGACAAGCGTCGCGAGATCGTCGGCGATGAGCACCTGTCAGGAGTGAGGTGGCAGGTCGCGGCACGCAAGGGTGCGTTGAAGCAGATGCACCCTGTCGAGCAGGCGATCGAGTCCCGCAAGGCGTCGGTGCGGGCCAAAGTCGAGCACGTGTTCTTGATCGTGAAGCGGGACTTCGGGTTCACCAAGGCCCGCTACCGCGGGCTGGCCAAGAACCTCAACCACCTCCAGATCGCCCTCGCCTCAGCGAACCTACTCATGACCGCCCGAGCCGCCGTGATCCAAACCAGACTGACCGGCGCGGTCACGACCGGGTAACCCCGGCGGCAGCCTGCCCAAAACCCGCCAGTCAGCCCCGAACCAGGGGCACGAAGAAGAACCAGACAGGCCACGACCCTCACCAAGCGGTCCCAAGCCCGCCCAGCGACGCCCCAACCCCAGTAGCCTCAATGATCAGCGTTTCCCTTGAACTGCCCCAGGTTTTGTGCCGCTCCTATGCGGGTTGCGGCTCTGGGTTCAGAGCTGCGTAGTGGGACTGTTCGAACTCTAGCGGGCTGACCATTGCGAGGCTGCTGTGGAGGCGTCGGTTGTTGTACCAGTCGACCCAGGCGGCGGTGGCGTACTCGACGTCGGCGATGCTGCGGTATGGCCCGTCGTGGAACACGCTGGTGCG
>DAOSUG010000152.1:0-5737 GCA_035378545.1 Micropruina sp.
GAGCGGGTCGATGCCGAACGGCTCGACCAACGGCTCGGCCAACCCCCACACGTCCAGCTCGGCACCGCCCAGGCCCTGGTGCACGGTCTGCGCCAACCGGCCCACCTGCGTGTCGGCGACCGCCCGCTGGTGGCCGAAGATGTCGTAGGCCAGCAGGCCCCGCGGATCATCCGACGGGGTCAGAAAGCGTGCCGGCCGCTGCCCCTCGGCGGCGCGCGGCGTCCACAGGTCGGCAAAGCCGCTGATCGGAAAGCCGGTCAGGCCGTCGTAGACACCCTGGTCGGACCGGACCGCCCAGAAGCCACCGGCCCGGTTCATCGCCAGCGAGACGAACGGGCTGAGCCGCGCCGCTTCGCCGGTGACCAGCACCGGACGCAGGCCCTCGCTGAGCGTCCACTGAAGAAACGACTGCAGCGGGTCGGTGAGCAGCACCTGCAAAGCATCCGAGACGTAGACCGCATACTCGTCGGTCCACTCGTCGGCAAGAGGGTGAACGATGCGCATGATCAGGGCAGGTACGACTTGGCCTTGGCCATGGTCTGGATCGCGATGTCGTCGTTCTTGCTCAGCGATTCGCGCAGCGTCTTGATGATCTGCTTCACCTCGTCGCCGGCGTCCTTCCACTGCTTCTCCATGGCCTGGTAGCCCTCGCTGACGTCCTCGGCCTGGTACTCGGCCATCGCGTTGTTGACGTCGCCGTCGTGAGCGAGGATCGCGGCCTCGAGATTGCCCGCGGCAGTGTCGAAATCGTCCTGCACCTGCTGCGAGGCGCCGACGTCATAGGCATTGGTATCGGAGATCATCGGGGATCAGTCCTTTCAGCGCGGGCCGAAGCGGGCGACGGCGTCGACCCCGGCGAAGTTGGCCGAGCCTTCGCTTTGGCTGTGGGTGTCGGCGCCCTCTTCGGCGCCCTGGATGAACGACTTGTTCTGCCCGTCGATCGAGCCACAGATGCCGACCAGCGCGTTGTGCAGCGTGCCGGCCACCTGGTCGCTTCTGCCCTTGAACTTGTCGAAGGCGTCCTTGGCGGGGCCGCTCATGCGGTTCTGCAGCGGCTCGGCGGCGGCGATGAACTTTTCCACCAGCGTCTTCAGATCGTCGGATTGGGTGGTGGTGCGGTTGAGCAGGGTGCCCAAAGTCTGCGTGCCCACGCTGAACTTCATGATCGAGTCCCATCCTGGTTGGGTCGTGGATTGCCGGTCAGCCTTCACGGTAGGTGGGTGAGGGCCGTTGCACGATGGGGAGCACTCCCCACCGACCCGGCACACCGTAGGCCGTGAACGGGTCACGGGTTAGGGTGAATGAAACCCCGATCCGAAGGCACCGATGAGCATTGCCCACACCTCGCCGCGCCCGCTGACGCGCGACGCCGCGCCGTCCCCGCAGGTCGTGCCGGCGCGTGCGCGGGGGCTGCTCGCCACCGTTCTGGACGTGGCGCTGGCACTGGCTCCGCTGCTTGTGGCGTGGCCGTTGGGGCACACCCGGCTGCCCGCCTGGGCGGTCTGGACGATCACGCTGACGCTGGTCGTGGCGGTGGCCGCCGCGCTGCTGGCCGAGCTGACCCGCACCGGCTGCACCCCGGCCCGACGGCTGCTCGACGTGCGCACCGTGGCGGCGGCCTCCGCGCTGCCGCCGACGCTGCGCGAGGTCGTCCGTGGCCGGGTCGGTACCGCCGACCTGCGCGCCGGACGGGATCCGTTGCGGCTGGTGCCGGCGGGCGATCGTCCGCTCGAACCGGCCGGCTGGACGCTGTGGCAGCAGTCGAACATCGTCGGCACCGGCCCGTGGCTGCTGCTGCTCGACAATGGCGAACAGGTGCCGCTGGACGGCTCTACCCTGGTGGGCCGCGACCCCGCCAACGAGCCGGGCCAGAGTCATGCCCTGGTGGCGGTGCCCGATCTGACCCGCAGCATCTCGCGGGTGCACGCACTGCTCGAGCCCGATGCCGACTGCGTGTGGCTGACCGACACCGGCGCCACCAACGGCACCCGGGCCGCCACCCCGTCCGCCTCGGGGGGAACCGTGATCGAGCGCTGGCTGCGCCCCGGCGAACGGGTCGCGCTGCAGGCCGGAGCCACCGTGCACCTGGGCGATCGCCGGCTGCAGGTCACCCGCTCGAATCGGGCGGCCTGATGCCCGCGTCCGCACAGGTGCTGATCGAGACCACCCGCACCCACCGCAACCGGCTCGGCTCGGCGCTGGCCTACGGCGAACTCGAAGAGCGCCGCACCCCCAACACCAACAGGTTGCGGGTGCTCGGCTCGATCGTGGTGGCCGCGGTGATCTGCGCGGTGCTGGTCGGCACCAGCTTCGTGATGAACCTGCTGTCCACGCAGAAGGAGGAACAGGCGGTGGCGGCGTTCCGCACGGCGCTGGCGGCCAATCCACTCAAGCCGGGCGGCGACTGGGTGCAGGACGAGCCGACCGGCTTTCTGCGCAACAAGCGCACCGGCGTGCTGGTCGACCCGCAGACCGGTTATCTGGTCGATCGGCGCACCGGGTTGTCGAAAGACCCGCGCGGCCGGCTGATCGATCCCCGCATCGACTGGTACATCGACCCTGAGACCGGCTACTACACCGATCCGGCAACCGGATTGACGATCGACCCGCGAACCCAGCAGATCGTGCGTACCCGGTGAGCGACTACACCCGCCTCACCGTGCAGGGCACCCTCAACCGGGCCGACCTGGTGCTGCCCTCGGACGAACCGCTGGCGGGGCTGCTGCCCGAGATGCTCACCCTGCTGCACGAACCGGCGGAGCAGGCTCGTCCGCTGAGCCTGGTGACGGTGCTCGGCGAGCAACTGGTCACCTCGTTGAGCCTGGCCGAGCAGAACGTGCGGCAGGGCAGCATCGTCCGGCTGGTTCGGGTCGACGAGGCACCGCCCCCGCCCGAGGTGGCCGACATCACGCAACTGGCCGGCGAGTCGGTCGCGGCCCGTGCCGACCGGTGGAGCCGGACGTGGGGGGTGCTGGCCGCGGCCGGCGCCGCACTGGTGGCCGGCTGGCTGATCGGCGGGCAACTGCCGACCACCGGCGTCGGCACCACCTGGCTGCTGGGTGCTGCGGTCGCGCTGGCGGCGGTCGCGATCGGGCTGGCCCGGCGTGGCGGTGGCGGCGCCGCCGCGGTGGTCGCCGCCCTGGCCGCCGGCCTGATCGGCGAGTCCATGCAGGCGCTCGTGCACGACCAGCCCTGGGGCGCCGGGTGGGGTGCCTGGCTCGGTGCCTGCGCCGCGCTGGTGACGGTGGTGGCGCTGTTCGGCTACCGCGAGCGGGGCCTGGCGCTGGGCGCCGGGGCGGGTGCAGCACTGGTCTGCATCTGGGCCGGTCTCGGGCTGAGTGGCATGACGCCACTGAACTCGGCCGGCGTGGTGGCCCTGGCGGGCGCGCTCGCGCTCGGCGTGCTGCCCGGCCTGGCGATGACCACCTCGGGTCTCGCCGGCCTGGACGACCGGGTGATCGAAGGCGCCGCAGTCCGCCGGGCCGAGGCCGAGCAGGC
This sequence comes from Micropruina sp., assembly GCA_035378545.1. Lineage (GTDB taxonomy): Bacteria > Actinomycetota > Actinomycetes > Propionibacteriales > Propionibacteriaceae > Micropruina. Next base: position 3,499 of record DAOSUG010000152.1, read on the forward strand.
CGTCGAGGCCACCCACCGCGGCCTGAACTGGACCTGCCTCACGATCGCCGCCGGCACCGCGGCGGCCGGCCTGGTGCTGGCCGGTTCGAGCGACCCCTGGGCGCTGGGATTGGCTGGCGCGGTGGCCACGGTGGCGGCCCTGCGCACCCGGGTGCTGCCGTTGGCGCCGCAGCGGCTGGCGCTGTTCGCGGCCGCCATCGCGATCGGCGGCGGGCTCGCGGCGACCGGCCTGCACGCCTCGCCGACCTGGACGCTGACCGCCCTGGTCGCGCTCGCCGCCGCGCTGGTGGTGCTGACCGGGCTGCGGCTCAGCGACAACGTGATCGCCCGGCTCGGCCGGCTGGGCAACCTGATCGAGATGCTCGCGGTACTGGCGGGTGTGCCGCTGCTGCTGGGCCTGCTGGGCGTGTTCCGCGACCTGTTGGCGGCGTTCTGATGCCGCGGCTACGGCTGACGTGGCCGGGCGCGGTGCTGCGGGCCTCGGTGCCGGGCGAGCCCCAGCGGCTGGCCGCGCTCGATGCGGCGATCCGGGCACCGTTGCCGTTGAGCACCGGCGTGGGCGTGCTCGGTGCCGGCCCGGACGCCCCGACCGCGCTGGTCGCCGCGCTGGTGGCGGGGGTGCTGGCCGCCCGGCGTCCGCACCGGGTGTTGGCGGTCGGGGCCTCGGCGGCGGAGCGGGGCATCGCCTGGCACGCCGGTCTGGGTTCGTCCGCCCGGGCCTCGGACGACGCGGTGAGCCGGCGCGGCGCCGCCAACTCGGGGGCCGAGGCGACCGAGGGCCTGGCCCGTACGCCAGGGGACCTGTTCGCGCTCGACCTGGGTGCGCGTCCTGAGCGCTGGTGGCAGGCGGTGGCCCCGATCACCCGCTTCTTCGACTTCGTGGTGACCGACTGGGGCACCCCGAGCGATCCGGACGATGCCCGCGCCGCCGGCGCCGTGCTGCTGGTGGTGACGGACGCCCGGCGCGCCTCACTGCAGGCCGGCGTCGACCTGGCCCATCGGCTGACCACCGAGCACGCCGCTCCCCTGCTGGTGGTGCACGACACCGCTACCGGCAGCGATCACGGCCTGCGCGCGGCGGCCCGGGTCAACGGCGCCCGCTGGCTGCCCGCCGACCCCGCGCTGCGTGCATCCGTGCCGGTGCCGGTGCGCCGCCTGCGCTACGCCGGCACCCGGGCCGTGCTCGAACTGACCGCCGACGTGGTCGACCGTGCGGTCGCCCGCAACCTCGCGGAGGCGACCGCATGACCGTGCTCGTGCACCGACCCACCCGCGCCACCCAACCGGTGCCGCCCCCGCCGCCCGAGACGTTGGCCCCGCCGCCACCGCTGATCACTGAGGCGGGCGGCTTTCCGCTGCAGTTCCTGCTGCCGATGGTCGGGGCGATGTCGTCGGTGGTGATGATGGTGGTGATGCGCAACGGGCAGCCGTTGTTCCTGCTGATCGCCGGGGTGATCTTCGTGGTCGCAATCGTCGCCGGGCTGGGCTTCGCGCTCAGTTCGCGCGGCCGCAAGGCCGCCGAGCAGGCCCTCCAACGCACCCGCTACCTCGACTACCTGGAGAAGCTGCGCCGCGACCTGCAGCAGCGCAGCGATCAGGTGCGCGATGCCGCCGCCCTGCTGCACCCCGCACCCGACGCCCTGCTGGCGCTGGTCCGCGACCCGAGCCGGCTGTGGGAGCGGCGCCGTCGCGACCAGGACTTTCTGCAGGTCCGGGTGGGCATCGGCGCGGTGCCGTGGTTCGGGCTGAGCGTGCCGGCCGCCGAATCGCCGGTGCAGCCGCAGGACCCCTACCTGCTGGCCGAGGCGACCGCGGTGGTCGACCGGTTCGGCACCGTGCCGGCGATGCCGGTGACGATCGACCTGCGTACCGCCCACGAGGTGGCGGTGATCGGCGATCGCGACACCGTCCTGCCCATGGTGCGGGCCCTGGTGCTGCAACTGGCGGCCGTCCACTCGCCGGATGATCTGCAGCTCGCCCTGGCGTGCCCGGCGGAACGGCTGGCCGACTGGGCCGGATTCGACCTGCTGCCCCAGGTGCAGCACGCCGAGCTGTTCGACGGACCGGTACCCGCCCGCCGCATCGCCGAATCGATGGGCGCGCTCGGCCAGGTGCTCGGCCCGGACCTGACGGACCGGCTGCAGCAGGCACACACCACCCGGCGCACCGGCGCCGCGACCACCCCGCCGCCGCGGCTGCTGGTGATCAGCGACGGCCACGGCCAACGAGCCGCCGGCCT
>DAOSUG010000153.1:0-5722 GCA_035378545.1 Micropruina sp.
CACCGCACCGAAGACGTAGGCGCGGCCGGCCGGCACGCTCTGCTGCACCATCGGACGACGCCGCGTGCGGCGCATGTGACTGTCGATGTCGGCGTCCAGCACCGAGTTGAACACGTTGGCCGACCCGGCGGCCAACGTGCCGCCCAGCAGCGTCCAGATCACCAACTGCCACTGCGGCACCCCGCCGGCGGCGAGAAACATGGCGGGAACGGTGGTGACCAGCAGCAACTCGATGATGCGCGGCTTGGTCAGCGCCAGATAGGCACGCAGGGACCCCGAAGCCTCGGCGTCAACCGTCGAAACCGCCTGGTGCACGTCCACCCTCTTCCGTCATGGGTCGAATCGCGAGCAGTCTAGCCGCAGACGCCCGTGCCGCATACGAGCCCCACTAGAGTGACTGCGTACGTCTGAGAATCATCGCGAGGAGTGGATCGAGAATGAATGATCGGTTGAAGGCACTGGCTGACGCCGGGGTCTCCATCTGGCTCGACGACCTGTCGCGAGCCCGGATCAGCAGCGGCAACCTGGCCGCGAAGATCGCCGACGACTCGGTGTCGGGTGTGACCACGAACCCGACCATCTTCGCCGCGGCACTGACCAACGGCGCCGACTATGCCGAGCAGTTGAGGTCGCTGGGCGACGAGATCGACGTCGACCACGCGATCAAGCAACTCACCTCGACCGATGTGCGCAACGCCTGCGACCTGTTCGCGCAGGTGTACAGCAGTTCGAACGGCTACGACGGCCGGGTCTCGATCGAGGTCGCCCCGACCCTCGCGAACAACACCGGCGAGACCATCGCCCAGGCGTCCGAGCTGTACGACCTGGTCGACCGACCGAACGTGCTGATCAAGATTCCGGCCACCAAGCCCGGCCTGCCCGCCATCAAAGAGACCATCGCGGCAGGCATTTCGGTCAACGTCACCCTGATCTTCTCCGAAGAGCGCTACCGCGAGGTCATGGACGCCTACCTCTCGGGCCTCGAAGCCGCCGACGCCGCGGGCAAGAACCTGGCGACGATCCACTCGGTCGCGTCGTTCTTCGTCAGTCGGGTCGACGCCGAGATCGACAAGCGACTCGCCGCCGCCGGTCGCGACGACCTGAAGTCGAAGGCGGCGATCGCGAACGCGCTGGTCGCCTACGGCGCGTTCGAAGAGGTGTTCGGTTCCGAGCGGTTCGCCAAGTTGAAGGCGAAGGGTGCCAACGTGCAGCGTCCGCTGTGGGCTTCTACCGGCACCAAGGACCCCAAGCTGCCCGACACCCTGTACGTCACCAACCTGATCGCGGACGGTGTGGTCAACACCATGCCCGAGAAGACCATGGACGCCTTCGGCGATCACGGCGAGCTGGGCGAGCCGATCAACGGCAAGGCGGCGCAGGGCCGGGCGGTGCTCGACGAGGTGGCCGCCGCAGGCGTCGACCTGGCCGAGGTCTTCGACGCGCTCGAAGCCGAGGGCGTCGAGAAGTTCATCGTCTCGTGGCACGAGCTCATCGCGTCGGTTGAGAAGGCAATTGCCTCCGTCAAGTGAAGTCGGCAACGATAGCGGGGTGACTTCCCGCAAGCAGTTCGTCAACCCGCTGCGCGATCCCCAGGATCGGCGGTTGCCTCGCGTCGCCGGGCCGTGTGCCCTGGTGCTGTTCGGGGTCACCGGCGACCTGGCCCGCAAGAAACTGATGCCGGCAATCTACGATCTGGCCAACCGTGGCCTGCTGCCCCCGGGTTTCGGGCTGATCGGTTTCGCACGGCGTGACTGGGAGCACCAGGACTTCGCCAAGATCGTCCACGACTCGGTGAAAGAGCGGGCCCGTACACCCTTTCGCGAAGAGGTCTGGAAGCAGCTTCTCGAGGGCATCCGGTTCGTGCCGGGCACCTTCGACAGCGACGAGTCGTTCGAAACGCTGAAGACGACCCTGACCGAGCTGGACGAGGTGCAGGGCACGGGCGGCAACCACGCCTTCTACCTGTCGATTCCCCCGAAGGCGTTCGACCAGGTGATCTCGATGCTGAAGAAGCACGGTCTGGCCAAGCGCGATCAGAAGGGCTCCTGGAGCCGGGTGGTGATCGAGAAGCCGTTCGGCCACGACCTGGCCAGCGCTGTCGAGCTCGAACGCCGGGTGAGTTCGGTGTTCCACTCCCAGTCGGTGTTCCGCATCGATCACTACCTCGGCAAAGAAACGGTGCAGAACCTGCTGGCGCTGCGCTTCGCGAACGAGCTGTTCGAGCCGATCTGGAACCGCAACTACGTCGATCACGTACAGATCACCATGGCCGAAGACATCGGCATCGGTGGCCGGGCCGGCTACTACGACGGTGTCGGCGCGGCGCGCGACGTGATTCAGAACCACCTGCTGCAGCTGTTGGCGTTGACCGCGATGGAAGAGCCGACGTCGTTCGAGGCCGACCAGCTGCGGGCCGAGAAGCGCAAGGTGCTGGCGGCGGCCAAGGCGCCCCAAGACATTGCGGCGCACACCGCCCGGGGCCAATACCTCGCGGGCTGGGCGGGTGGCAAACAGGTGATGGGCTATCTCGAAGAAGAAGGCATCAGCCCGCAGTCGCAGACCGAGACCTACGCCGCGATCCGGGTCGACATCGACAACCGACGCTGGGCGGGGGTGCCGTTCTACCTGCGGTCGGCCAAACGCATGCCGCGCCGGGTCACCGAGATCGCGCTCAACCTGCGCCGCGCCCCCCACCTGCCGTTCAGCCAGACCGACACCGAGGCGCTGGGCAGCAACGCTTTGCTGCTGCGCATTCAGCCCGACGAGGGCATCACGTTGCGGTTCGGCGCCAAGGTGCCGGCCACCCTGATGGAGATCCGCGACGTCACCATGGACTTCGCCTACGGCACCTCGTTCGCCGAATCGAGCCCGGAGGCGTACGAGCGGTTGATCCTGGACGTGCTGCTCGGCGATCCGCCGCTGTTCCCGCAGCACGAAGAGGTGGAGTTGTCGTGGAAGATCCTCGACCCGATCCTCGACTTCTGGGCCGACCTCGACACCCAGCCCGAGGGGTACCCCTCCGGATCGTGGGGTCCATCGAGCGGCAACACCATGCTTGCCCGCGACGGCTTCGTCTGGCGCAGGCCCTAGCGGGAGGCACCCACCATGATCATCAGCATTCCCGACACCAATGCCACCGGCATCCACATGGCACTGGTGCAGGCCCGGCACAGCATCGGCGTGGCCTCGTCCATGGTGTTCACGATGATCGTGATCGCCGATCTGCGGCACTACGACAAGGCCCTTGAGGCGTGCCGCGACGCTGGCCGCGAGCACCCGTCCCGCATCATTCTGGTCACGGACGGCCAGGCGAAGGCCGATCGGGTGGACGCCGAGATCCGGCTGGGTGAAGAGGTTCCGGGCGAGATCATCTTGCTGCGGTTCCACGGCGAGTTGGCCAACCACCGCGACTCGGTGGTGCTGCCGCTATTGCTGCCCGACTCCCCCGTCGTGGCCTGGTGGCCGGCCGGCGCACCCGACAAGCCGGGCCAGGACCCGCTGGGCAAGCTGGCGATCCGGCGGATCACCGACGCCATGGGGTCGTCCCATCCGCTGGCCGCGATCGAACGCCGGGCCCGCAACTACTCCCCCGGCGACACCGACTTGACCTGGACCCGGCTCACCCCGTGGCGGGCCCTTCTGGCCGCCTCCGTCGACGCCTACCCGTCGAAGGTGCTGGGCGCCAAGGTCGAGGGTGCTCCCGACAATGCAGGCAGCCTGCTGCTGGCGGCCTGGCTGGAGGACCGCCTCGGCATGCCGGTCACCCGTTCCGAGGCAGGGCGCGGCATCGGCATCACCGATGTCACGCTGCACACCGAGAAGGGTGACATCACGATCACGCGCGAGGACGGCAAGATGGCCACCTTCTCGGCGCCCGGCCTGAACGCGCGGCGCGTCGCCCTGCGCCGGCGCGACATCAACGCGCTGATCACCGAAGAACTGCGACGCCTCGACGTCGACGACATCTTCGCCTCGGCGATGACCACCCTGGCGAAAGGCTGCGAACGGCGCGATGCCGAAAAGGCGTCGCGGTGAACGATCAGGTCCTGCGGTTCGCCGACTCGGACGCTCTGGTCGACCGCGCCGCGGGCATGCTGGCGGCGCAGATCGCCGGCTACCAGACCGACCCCGACCGCATCGTCCATCTCTGTCTGACGGGCGGACGCATCGCCCAGCGCCTGTATGACAGCTTCGGCGGCCGGCTCGAAGCCGCCGGAGCCGACCCGGGCCGCATGGAGTTGTGGTGGACCGACGAGAGGTTCACCTCGACCGACGATCCGGCCCGGCACGCGGGGCCTGCACTGGCCATGCTGGCCGGCAAGTTTCAGCTCGATCCCGCTCGCACACACCCGATGCCGGCGGCCGACGGGGTCGCGGACGCGGACGCCGCCGCGACCACGTATGCCAAGGAGCTCGGCGACGTGGTGTTCGACATCTGCCTGCTGAGCATCGGCCCCGAGGGGCATGTGGCGGGCATCTTTCCGGGACACCCGTCCTTCGATACCCATGCCCAGACCGTGATCGGGCTGACCGATTCACCCAAGGGCGAGGGCGATCGCATCTCGCTTACCGCGGCGGCACTCAAACGCTCGCATGAGGTGTGGTTTCTGGCCAACGGCGACGACAAGGCTGCCGCAGTGGCCGGCGCGCTTGCGGGTTCGTCCGACACGCCGGCCGGCCTGGTTCGCGGACGTCATGCCACCAAGTGGTTCATCGACCGCGACGCTGCTCGCGACCTGCCCTGGTTCGAGTGCGACTGGTAGCCGATGGGCGACACCAGTACGAGGCCAAGAGCAACCAGGTTCATCGCCCCCGCGCTTGACCGGAGTCCCCCGTGCATTCGGGACGCCCCCTCAGGTACTGCCCATCACCGCCGCCTCCGCCCAGTCTCGACAACACGCAACCATGGACTGATCTCGAACGGGCTCCACCGACGGGCTCCCTACATCTGCAGAGCCTCCAAAGGCTGGCCGCTCGCTGCCAGGACTGGCCACGATAAATGGTCGCCGGCCTGCAGAGGAGCCGGAACGAAATTCGCCCCGTGAAGATATACCGATTTTACCGCCAGATTGCAGATGGAACGATTCAAAGCGTCATTTGGCAAATCTGGCGGTAAAATCGGTATATCGATGGGTGGTGAAAAGTTAGCTGGCGCATGTGGTTATCGCTGGACCGACGAGATCCCGGCGTTCACCGGGATGACGGGAAGGCCTTCGCCAGCATGACCGGAGACGGGCGCCGGCATGACCGGACAACGTCCGCCCGGATGATGGGACAGCCTTCGCGAGACCCCGTTCGCCGGGAGGACGGTGATGACCGACGAACGGTCAGTAGATGACCTCGCCGGCGGCACGGCGGGCACGCAGTCCCTCGAGCGCCTCGGTGAGGATCGCGGCCGCCTCGGCGTCGCTGCGCCGCTCCTTCACATACGCGAGGTGCGTCTTGTACGGCTGGATCTTCGGTGGCGGCGGCGGGTTCTCGGAGGCGAGGTTGGCCGGCAAGCCGCAGCGCGGGCAGTCCCAGGTTTCGGGCACCACAGCGTCCGCGGCGAACGCCGGACGGGTCTCATGCCGGTTCGAGCAAAAGTACGAGACGTACAACCGGGGAGCGGAATCGCCCCGCTCGGCTTCGCCCATCGGACCGGCCCCGACCCGGCTGCCCCGAATCGCGCTACCACCAACCACGTGTGTTTCTCCTTGTCAGATCGCCCAGAAATGGGCGG
>DAOSUG010000154.1:0-5617 GCA_035378545.1 Micropruina sp.
GCGCAGCCCTGGGCCTCGAAACTGCCGGTTTCGTGCAGGGCGTCGTCGCCTACCGCTGCACCGCGAACTGCGCGGACGGCGCCACCGAGACACCCGTTCTGGACGCCGCCAGCGCGGTCAACCTCACCAGAGCCGTCTCGGGCGACACGGTGACCTGGACGGCCCCCGCGGGCACCGACCGCTACCTGCTGGTCGCCTCATGGATGAACGGGACGGGGCAGACCATCGACCTGGCCGCGACGCCCACCCCCAGCTTCATGGTGGACCACTTCAGCTCGGCCGGCGCGTCCGCGATCACCTCCTACTGGGAGCGCAACGTACTCACGCCCCAACTGCGGGCGGCGTTCCGCAAGAGCGGCGGCTCGCTGTTCTTCGACTCGCTGGAACTGAACCATCAGGACAAGCAGATCCGGCACTGGACCGACGACTTCCTGAGCCAGTTCCAGAAGCGTCGCGGGTACTCGCTGGTGCCCTACCTGGCCGCGGTCGCGACGTCCACCCCGCAGTTCGACTTCGCCGGCGGTGTCGGCGGGCGTGTCCGCCAGGACTACACCCAGACGCTTTCGGAGCTGTTCGTCGCCCACCACATCGAGCCGCTGAAGGCTTGGGCGCACCGCTACGGACTGATGATGCGCGGGCAGGCGTACAGCAGTTGGGGTCCGACCCCGCTGGACTACACCGACGCCGCGACCGCGCTCGACATTCCCGAGCAGGAGGCGAACAACCGCTCCACCGCCACCAACCCGCTGTTCGGCACCGCGGGCTCGGACACTTGGCGGCAGGTGGTCAGCGCCAACGCCATGGCGGGCCGCAGCATCGTGTCGTGGGAGGCCGGAACCTTCGGTCGTGAGGACGGCCTGGCCCGGCAGTCGCTGGTCGCCAAGCTCAACAGCCAGTTCTCACTCGGGGTCAACAAGGTGATCTACCACGGTTGGGCCGATCAGTCGCCGGGAACGGCGACGACGTGGCCGGGCTACTACCCGTTCCGCAACTACGTCGGCGACGTGTACGGCCCCCAGACCCCCTTCTCGGTCGACGACACCACGATCAACGACTACGTCGGACGCGTGCAGCGCGTGCTGCGTCGCGGCACGCTGGCCTCAGACGTGGCCGTCTTCTGGGACCGCGCCGGCGACGCTCAGTTCGACGACACCACACTGGCGGACGCGGGGTACTCCTACGGCTTCGTCAACAACACCCTGGTCACCAAGGCGAGCTCGCGGGTGAGGAACGATCGCGTGACGCGCCTGGGTTACCGGGCGATCGTCGTCGACGCACTCGGCGACGGGGCGAACCTCGACCTCGCGACCGCCAAGCGGCTGCTGGGCTGGGCCCGGCAGGGCCTGCCGATCGTCGTGGTCGGCGACCCGTCCGACCAGGTGAACGGCTACCATCCCGGCCAGGACGCCGCCATGGCGAGGACGATCGAACGACTGCTGGCCGCCCGGTCGGTGGTGACCGTGTCCAGTCGCACGAAGGCACTGGGTGCGCTGCGCTCCCTCGGCGTCAACCCGGACGCAAGCTACGACTCCGAACCGCTGCGCACGCTGCACCGCACGACCAAGGACAGCGACTACTACTTCCTGTTCAACTCCAGCACCGAGCGGACCAGCACCACGGTCACGTTGAAAGGCAGGGGCGTGCCCTACCGCTACAACGCCTGGACCGGGGCGGTCACCCCGATCGCTGAGTACTCGCGCACCCGCAGCGGCGTCCGGGTGCCCGTCGACCTGGCCACCGGCCAGGGCGAACTGATCGCGCTGACCAGGGGTAACGCGGACACGCCGCGAACCAGGTGCACCCCCTCGGCGCTCAGCACCACCGCGGACGAACTCGTGGTCGGGTCGGGCTCCAGTCTGCTGATGCGGGACGCGAAGGCCGGCCGGTACTCAACCAGGCTGGCCGACGGACGCCGGGTGATCAGCACCATCGATACGGTGGCGGCACCTGTCACGCCGCAGTCCTGGACGCTGAATGTGACCTCATGGCACGCCGGCGCGAGCCCGTCCGAGACCGCGAAGACAGCCCTGGACGAGATCATGCTCACGACCGGCTCCGACAAAACGTTGCCGAGTTGGCAGAAGATCGACGGCCTGGCGAACTCCTCGGGCACCGCGGTCTACTCCACGAAGCTCGACGTGGGGCCGGCCTGGACCGGCGGGACGGGTGCCTACCTCGATCTGGGCCAGGTGCTCGGCACCGCGCAGGTGTCGGTGAACGGAAGGCAACTGCCCGCGCTCGACCAGGTCGGAACCGGCCGGATCGATCTCGGCGGTTACCTCAACGCCGGCAGCAACACCATCGAGGTGCGGATCGCCACGCCCGTGAACAATGCGGGGTTCGGCACCAAGGATGCCTACGGCCTGGTCGGGCCGGTGACGCTCACCCCGTACGGTCAGGCCTCGATCCAGGTGGCCTGCCGACGCTGACCTCGCCAGGCGCGGAAATGCCCCGCTGTCACGGTCCGCGGACCGTGACAGCGGGGCATCCGACTCGGTAGGGGTTCAGCCGGCGGCAATGCTCAGGCGCCCCAGGACGCCTGCGCACCACCGACGCGATCGGCCTCGATCGTGGCCGCATAGCCGGACGCCGCGTAGGCGGCCATCGGGTCGGCGGGCAGGCCGCGGGACTCGCGCCACTGCCTCAGGTCGGCGCGCACGTCGGTATAGAAGGCGTCCATGTAGACCTGGTTGGCACCGAGCACGTCGCCGGCCTGCTGGGCGGCCGACAGTGCGTCTCGGTCGATCAGCAGGGCGCGGGCCAGCATCTCCTGCACGTTCAGCACCGAGCGGATCTGCCCGGGAATCTTCGGCTCGATGTTGTGGCACTGGTCGAGCATGAAGACCAGGCCGGACGCCGGGTCGAGACCGCCGCCGCGGACCACCTCGTAGAGAATCCGGAACAGCTGGAACGGGTCCGCCGAGCCGACGATCAGGTCGTCGTCGGCGTAGAACCGGCTGTTGAAGTCGAACGAACCGAGCCGTCCGTGCCGCAGCAACTGGGTGACGATGAACTCGATGTTGGTGCCGGGTGCGTGGTGCCCGGTGTCGAGGCAGACGCTCGCCTTCTCGCCCAGCGCCAGGCAGTGGGTCAGCGAGGTGCCCCAGTCGGGCACGTCCATGTGGTAGAACGCCGGCTCGAAGAACTTGTACTCCAGCACCAGCCGCTGCTTCTCGCCCAGCCCGTCGTAGATCTCGCGCAATCCCTGCGCCAGCCGGTCCTGGCGGGCGCGCAGGTCGTCCTGGCCCGGGTAGTTGGTGCCGTCGGCCAGCCAGATCTTCAGGTCCTGCACGCCGGTGGCGTGCATGATCTCGATGCACTCCAGGTGGTGGTCGATCGCCTTGCGGCGAATCCGGGGGTCGGGGTTGCACAGCGAGCCGAGCCGGTAGTCGTCGTCCTGGAACACGTTGCTGTTGATCGTGCCGATCCGCACGCCGCGGTCGGCGGCATGGGCGCCGAGGGCGTCCCAATCGTCCACCTTGTCCCAGGGAATGTGCAGGGAGACCGCCGGCGCCAGGCCGGTCAGGGCGTTCACCTGGGCGGCGTCGTCGATCTTCTCGTACGGGTCGCGCGGGCCGCCGGGCAGGGTGAACACCTTGAACCGGGTGCCCGAGTTGCCGTAGGCCCACGACGGCACCTCGATCGCGAGGGTCGCCAGAGTGTCGAGGGTTGCTTGATCGATGGTCATTGCGGAGTCCTTTCGCCGGCGCTTTCTGCGCGAGTCGGGCGCCATCCTCCGACGCCTCCGTTAGCCTCGGCATGGATGAAACGTTTCATCCATCAATGTAGACGCCGCTGTTGGGTAGGGTCAAGACACGTGATCCGTTTCAACCCACAGCGCGCACACAGGAGGTCGTCATGGCTGCGAGCGTGAAGGACGTTGCGCGGCACGCCGGATTGTCTGTGGGTACCGTCTCGAACGTGCTCAACCGTCCCGACAGCGTCACGGAGGCCACGAAGGCCAAGGTGATGGCCGCGATCGACGAACTGGGCTACGTGCGCAACGAGGCGGCCCGGCAGTTACGAGCCGGCATGAGCCACTGCGTCGGCGTGATCGTGCTCAACTCGTCCAACCCGTTCTTCAACGATGTCGCCGCGGGCGCCGAGGCCTGGGCGGCCGACGCCAAGGTGTCGGTGCTGGTCGGCAACAGCGGCGAACTGGTCGAACGCGAGAAGGCCTACCTCGACCTGTTCGAGGAACAGCGCGTCCGCGGCGTACTGCTCTCCCCCGTCGGGCAGGTCACCAAGCGGCTGCAGCGCATGCGCAAGGGCGGCATCGCGACCGTGCTCGTCGACCGCGACATCGCCGGCGACTTCAGCTCGGTGTCGGTGGACGACCGCCTGGGCGGCCGGCTGGCCATGGAGCACCTGATCTCGACCGGACGACGGCGCATCGCCTTCGTTGGCGGGCCCTTGTCACTTGGTCAGGTCGCGGACCGGTTCGCCGGTGCCGCCGAGGTCGCCGGTGAGCACGCCGACGTGTTTCTCGAGTTCGTCGCCACCGACCGGCTCACCCTCGCCCACGGACGCGTCGCGGGCGAGCGGCTGCTCGCGCGCCCCGCCGGCACCCGTCCGGACGCGGTGTTCGCCGCCAACGACCTGCTCGCGCTCGGACTGCTGCAGGCGATCGCCAGCACCCGCCGCCTGCGCGTTCCGGACGACATCGCCCTGATCGGCTACGACGACATCGACTTCGCCGCCGGCGCCGCCGTGCCGCTCAGTTCGATCGCCCAGCCGCGATTCGAGCTCGGCAGGCTCGCCATGGACCTGCTGCTCAAAGCCGCGGACGACCCTTCACGTCCGGTCGAACGAGTGGTGCTGCAACCGTTCCTGGTCGCACGCGCATCCACCCAGAGCACGTCCAGCACGCGCTGATCGCTGGGCCCGCACCCTACCGCAGGCCGAATGGGGCTCTTGTCAACCCATGAGCGTTAGGCTATCGTCCATTGGAACGTTTCAAAACGCCAAAGGAGGCGCTCGTGGACCCATCCCAGCAGACGCCCGTCCTCGAGCTCAAAGGTGTCTCCAAGAGCTTCGGGGCGGTGGTGGCACTACGCAACGCGGACCTCGCTCTGTACGCCGGTTCCATTCATGCATTGGTCGGCGAGAATGGCGCCGGCAAATCCACCGTGGTCAAGATCATGGCCGGGCTGTATCAGCGCGATAGCGGCACGTTCGCCATGGACGGCGAGCCCGTTCATTTTCGCAACACCGCCGAAGCCAAGGCCGCAGGAATAGCGGTGATCTATCAGGAGCCGACCCTGTTTCCGGATTTGTCGGTAACCGAGAACGTGTTCATGGGGAAGGAGCTGGCGGCCTCGCATCCCAACATCAAGCTGGTCGACACCGTCTACGGCAACGACGACGACCAGGTCTCGTTCGACAAGACCTCCGGCCTGCTGTCGGCGCATCCGAACCTGAAGGGCATCATCAGCCCCACCACCGTCGGCATCGCAGCAGCGGCCCGCTACCTGTCGAAGTCCGACGCCAAGGGCAAGGTCGCGCTCACCGGCCTCGGCACCCCCAACCAGCTGCGCGAATACGTCAAGGACGGCACGGTGAAGGAGTTCGCCCTGTGGAACCCGCAGGATCTCGGCACCCTGGCCACCTACGCCGC
>DAOSUG010000155.1:0-5515 GCA_035378545.1 Micropruina sp.
ATCGCCAGCGGGTCGCGTTCGTGCGCAAGCAGGGCCTTCGTCGCTGACTCACCCCCGCCACCCGTGATCCCGACGGACGCCTAGCCATCCGGGCGAACGCCTCGCATCCCGGCGAACGCCTCGCCGTCCCGGCGGACCCCGCACATCATCGGACGAGGTCGCCGAGCCGCGCTTTGCGACGGTGGGACGCCAACCAGGCTCTCCAACTGCTCCAGTGGCCTACGCCGCCGCCGTTGACGAACTGCCCGCGTACCTGCCCGTCATCCCGGCGAACGCCGGGATCTCCCCACGCACCCACGGCCGCCCGTTCGCCCGCACTCACGACCATGACCGCCCGGGAGCTGTCCGAACCGTTTGTGGTACGCGGCTCCAGTACGGCGTGCACGACGTCGAGGTGCAGTCCTGGGTGCGGGCCGACCGCGCCGGCTTGGACGCCCGCTCGCCGATGCCGTGGACGGCTGGATCGAGAAGGCGTCGGCCCTGGCGACGACCGCGGCGCTTGGGGTGTTGAGCCGGAGGATGCAGGAATCACCGTGGTGGATTTCACCTTGCGGCAAGGCTTCGGTATAGTTTCTTACCGCGCGCCGCTAGCTCAACTGGCAGAGCAGCTGGCTCTTAACTAGCGGGTTCGGGGTTCGAGTCCCTGGCGGCGCACAACGGAAGGCCCTGCGAAAGCAGGGCCTTTTCGCTTGCCCGGTCGAGAACACCCCGTCGGTCGAGCAGTGTTCAGGTCCTCTCGCGCGACGCCTCCCTGCCGGCTGAGATCCCGGCGTTCGCCGGGATGACGGGGGGTCGCCGGGACGACGGGGTCGCCGGGACGACGCTGGTCGCCGGGACGACGCTGGTCGCCGGGACGACGCTGGTCGGTGGGATCCCGGCGTCCGGGATGGCGAGATTCCGACGGGCTGGCATGCAACAGGGGCGCCCGGTGAACCGGACGCCCCTGCGCTCTCAAAGGGTGCGCGTTACTTCACGCCACCGGCGGTCAGGCCGGCGACGATGCGGCGCTGGAAGATCAGCACGCCGATCAGCAGCGGCAGGGTGATCACCACACCGGCCGCCATGATGGCGCCCCACGGCGTCACGTAGGGGATCGGGCCGGTGAACTTCGACACCGCGACGATCGAGGTGTACATCTCCGGACGGGTACCGAACTGCAGCGCGATCATGTAGTCGTTCCACACCGCGATGAAGGTGATGATCGCCGTGGTGAACACGCCCGGCGCGGCAAGCGGAAGGATCACCTTCGCGAACGCCTGGCCCGGCGTGCAGCCGTCCACCATGGCAGCCTGCTCGAGCTCGACCGGCAACTGCCGGAAGAACGCGGTCAGGTTCCACACGCACAGCGGCAGACCGAACGACAGGGTGGGGATGATCAGCGCCTGGTAGGTGTTCATCCAGTTCATCCACTCGAAACCCGGGTAGTTGCCGCTGAACAGCTTGAACAGCGGAATCACCAACGTGATGCCGGGAAACATCGAGCAGGCGATGATGATGCTCAGCACGATGCCCTTGGCGGCGAACCGGAGCCTGGCCAGCGCGTACGCCGCCAGAATGCCGAACAGCAGCGTGAGCACCGTGGTGGTCGTCGAGACGATCAGCGAGTTGATCAGAGCGGTGCCGAACATGTTCTGCGGAGCGAAGACCGCGACATAGTTCTCGATCGACGCCGGGTTGGGCAGAAAGTCCGTGCTGCGGCCGTCCGCGGGCTGCCGCAGCGAGGACACGATCATCCAGTAGAACGGCAGCACGCAGTAGATGATGATGAACGCGATGCCGGCGATGCCGCCGATCGCACCGGCCCAGTAGCGGCCATCGCGCCGGGGCTTGTTCAGTTGGGCCAGTTCAGCCTGGCTCACCTGTGCCTGTGCTGTGGTCATGATGATGCACTCCCGGAGGTGACGGTGGTCTTGGCCAGTTCGGGCTTCCTGCCGGCGGCCTTGGCCGCCGCCCTCTGCCGCTTGCGCTGTGCCGCGATCGCCTTGACCTCTTCGTCACCGACGACGTCGGCACCAAGCAGGCGGACGAACAGGAACGCCACGAACACGATGTAGAGGAACAGGATGATCGAGTACGCCGCAGCCGCGCCGTAGCGCAGGTTGTTGTTCTCGACGTACGCCAGTGTCGACACGGTTTCGACGTAGTACTTGCCGAAACCGATCATGGCGGCTGGCAGGTCGAACATGCGCATCGTGTCGAGCGTTCGGAACAGCACCGCCACCACCAGTGCGGGTTTGACCATCGGCAACGTGATGCGAGTGAACTGTTGCCAGGCGTTTGCTCCATCGACCTTGGCGGCCTCGTACACCTCGGCCGGAATGGTCTGCAGGCCGGCCAGTGTGAGCAGGCCGATGAACGGCGCTGTCTTCCAGACGTCGGCGATGATGATCGCCCACTGAGACTGCGGACCGTCCGCGAGCCACAGGACCTGATGCCCGATGACCTCATTCATCACACCATCGGCGTCGAAGATCAGCCCCCACATCTTGGCTGAGACGACGGTCGGTATCGCCCAAGGCACCAGAATGGCGGCCCTAACGAATCCTTGTCCCTTGAACGCCTTCGCCATGATCAGGGCCATCGCGACGCCCAACACCGTCTCGAGCAGCACGCAGACGATCGTGAACCACGTGGTGTTCGCAAAGGCATTCAACAGGCGGTCGATCTGGCCCCAGTTTCCGGGAACAATCGTGGGATTGTTGAAGATATCACTGAAGTTCTGCAGTCCGACAAACGTCTCCCCCTCGGGAATCATGCCCGTGCTCGGATCAACCGTGTCGAACTTGCGGAATACCGATTCGCGTAGCGACATCAGAATCGGGATGCCCACCACGAACAGGATGACCGCCATGGTCGGCGAGATCAGAATGGCGGCTAAGGTGCCCTGACCGTCGCTGAGTGGATTCTTCTTTTTGTTTGTGGTTGCTGGTGAATCAGCCACCATCGCACCTCCTCCAGGTTGACGGCTCGAGGGGTGCCGGGCGCGATGCCCGGCACCCCCCTAACCTGAATCACCAGGTCACTTGACCAATGCCTGCAGCTTGGTCTGCAATCCGTCGAGTGCAGCCTGCGGCGCGCTCTGGTTCTGAATGGCGCCGTAGGCGGCGTCCTGAATGGCCAGAGTCACGTCACCGTACTTGACGGCCTTCGGGCGCGGCTTGGCGTTCTTGATCGACTCACCGAGCGTGGCCAGGTACGGGAACTGCTTGTTCAGTTCCGCGTCGGCGTACAGCGACTCGAGCACCGGAGCGCTGGAGGCCGTCTGCAGCCACTTCTTCTGGTTCTCTTCGGTGAGCATCCAGTTGATCCACTTCATCGCGGTGCCCTTGTTCTTGGCGAAGGGCGAGATGCCGTAGCTGTGGCCACCGAGGGTCGAGACGCCCGGACCGTTCTTGCCGGGGATCGGCGCGACCGCGAATTTGCCCGCGATCTTGCTGTCCTTGGCGTTGGCCAGGTTCCACACGTAGGGCCAGTTGCGCAGGAACAGGATCTTGCTGTTCTGGAACGCGGTGCGCGACTCCTCTTCCTTCCAGGTGATGGCTTCCTTCGGGATCATGCCCGTCTTGAAACCGTTCACCATCCAGGTCAGGCCGGCGTTGGCGTCGGCCGAGTTCACCGTGGGCTTACCGTCCTCACCGAGGACGGCGCCGCCGGCGGAGTTGACCGCCTCGGCGAAGTTGCAGGTCAGGCCCTCGTACTTCTGGAACTGGCCGCCGTAGCACGACATGCCGGACTGGCCGGGCAGCACCTTGTCACAGGCCGCCTGCATCTCGTCCCAGGTCTTGGGCGGCTGCAGGCCCGCCTTGTCGAGCAGGTCCTTGCGGTAGTACAGCAGCGCGCCGTCCGAGGTGGAGGGCATCGCGTACAGCTTGTTGAAGTAGGTGGCGGAATCGACGGCCGGCTTGAGGTAGCCGGTGGTCGGGAACTTGTCGGCGGGCAGTTCGGTCAGCCAGCCGTTGGCGGCAAACTCGGCGGTCCACACGACGTCGACGCTCATGACGGTGTACTCGCCCGACTTGGCCTGGCCGCGCTGGATCATGGCGGCGCGTTGCTCGTCGGCGGAATCGGACAGTTCACGGAAGGTGACCTGCTCGTTGGGGTTGGCCTTGTTCCACTCGTCGACCTTGTCTTTCAGGTTGCCCGAGGTGTCTTTGCCCTGGGCGTAGACGATCGGGCCGAACTCGTTCCAGTCGGCGCCGGTGGCGGCCGCGCTGCTGGCACCGCCGGACGCGGCCGGCGAGGCTGCAGTACCCGAGGAGCACGCCGCGGTCACCAGCAGGGCTCCGACCGACAAAGCAGCAGCGATCACCCGCCGTGTGGTGCGTGGTTGAGTCATCAATCCTCACTTCATTGGGAAACGGCCCCACTACCGAGACCAGGGCCCCTCCTGTGGGACCTGCGAGGGACTGTATCCATACCAATGCGCCAGCGCTAGCGACTCGCCAGATCGTTATCAACCGTTGACCTTTAGAGACACCGATAGCCGCTGCGACAAGGCAAAGCAATGCAACACCGATGCCCCCACCGGTGTTGCGTGATGGTCACAGCTCAGCCCCGCCGAGTTCCCCTGATGATTTTGCGGACCAAAACCAGGAAGGTGACGACCCCTGCAATGGCGCCGCCGATGAGCATGACCCGTTCAGTACGCACCTGCCCACGATCGTCCATCACTTGGGATCTTACGTTCGCGAACTCGGCGGCTGCGAACCCGCGGGCGTCGTCGATGCCGCGCTGGACCACCGCCTTGGGATGGACCTGATTGATCAGGCCGGCCACGTTGTCGGCCAGCCTGGCCCGGGCAGCGGCGATCTCGGCCTCGATGTCCTGCTTGCTGCGAGTGGTGGTGTCGGCCACAGGAGTTCCTTCGCTTCGGTGAAAGTCCACCCTATGCCAGCTTTCGGGCCCGCGGGCACCCCCCAGCGTGTGTTCTAGAGTGATGGCCATGACGAAGCTCGCCCAGGGAGACGTTGCCCCTGCCTTCACCCTGCCGGACTCCGACGCACGCCCGGTCTCGCTCTCCGACTACGCCCGACGCCGGGTGATCGTCTACTTCTTTCCGGCCGCGATGACGCCCGGCTGCACCATCCAGGCGGTCGACTTCTCCAGCGCCCTTACCCAGATCGCGGCCGCCGGCTACGACGTGGTGGGCATCTCGCCCGACAGCGTCGAGAAGTTGGCCAAGTTTCGAAGCCAGGAAGACCTGGGCTTTCCGCTACTCGCCGACCCCGACAAGTCGGTCCTCACCGCCTACGGTGCCTTCGGCCGCAAGATGCTCTACGGCAAAGAGATCGAGGGCGTGATTCGTTCCACGTTCGTGGTCAGCGTGGACGACGCCGGCACCGGCCGGGTGGACGTCGCCCAATACAACGTCAAAGCCACCGGCCATGTGGCAAAGCTGCGTCGCGAACTGAAGATTCCCGATCTGGGCTGACGACTCCGCCCGAATCATGGTCGAGCGTGTCGAGACCGCGTGAGCAGCAGCGGCGACACCATCGAGCCGTCTGGTCAGACTGAC
>DAOSUG010000156.1:0-5508 GCA_035378545.1 Micropruina sp.
GACGGCTTGGAGTTGGTCGACAGCTACAGCACCAACCCGCACAAGTGGATGGGCATCACCTTCGACTGCAACCTGTTCTACACCGCCGACCGGGCCAGCCTGCTGGGTGCTCTCAGCATTCTGCCGGAGTACCTGCGCACCGCCGCCGCCGAGACCGGTGCCGTGATCGACTACCGCGACTGGCAGGTGCCGCTGGGACGCCGATTCCGGGCGCTCAAGTTGTGGTTCACCCTGCGCACGGACGGGGTGGCGCCGGCCCAGGCGATGATCCGGGACCACGTCGCATGGACGCAGGAGTTGGCCGGCTGGGTGCGGGCGGACGACCGGTTCGAGATCGTGGCGCCGCACCCGTTGAACCTGCTCTGCCTGGCGCTCCGCGCGGGTGACGGGCCGACCGCCGGACTGATCGAGCGTGCCAACGCGACCGGTTCGGTGCTGTTCACGCGCACGGTGCTCGACGCTCGCACGGTGCTTCGCTTCTCGATCGGCGCCCGCCGCACCCGCCACCAGGACGTCCGCGCAGCCTGGAACCTGCTGCGCGACCTGGCTGGGGGTCAGTAACTCCGCCGGCCGAGCGGTGTCTCGACAAGCTCGACCAGCGGGTCTCGCCAAGCTCGACCAACGGGCCCCGACAAGCTCGACCAACGGGCCCCGACGATCGCTGACCAGTGGGCCTCGACCAGCCGGCCCCCGCCAGCGAACGTCCCTCAGCGCACGCCCAGCAGATCGACGACGAAGATCAGCGTCTCCCCGGGCGCGATCACGCCGCCCGCGCCACGATCGCCATAGCCCAGGTGGGGCGGAATGACGAGTTGGCGCCGGCCGCCGACCTTCATGCCGACGATTCCCTTGTCCCAGCCGCTGATCACCTGACCCACGCCCACCTTGAACCTGAGCGGCTCACCGCGGTTGTAGCTGGCGTCGAACTCTTCACCGCTGGAATGCGCGACGCCGACGTAATGCACGATCACGGTGCTGCCTGCCGTGGCCTCTTCGCCGGTGCCTACGACGATGTCGCTGATCTGCAGGTCGTCGGGGGCGTCGCCGGGAAAATCGACTTCGGGCTTCTCAAGAGTCATGCGGCAAGCCTTACACAGGGAGGACGCGCTTGCCAGACGGGCAGGGCGGTCGCGAGCCGGGCGGCGTCCGTAGAATCGGGAGGGTGATCCGCACCCTTGACCTGCGTGGGCAGGCCGTCGACTACCGCACCGTCGTTCCGCGCGCCCCGATGGACGTCGAACACGCGGTCGAGCGGGTGCGTCCGATCTGTGACGCGGTCGCCAGCCGTGGGGTGGACGCCCTGCGCGAGTTCTCCGAGCGCTTCGATCGGTGTGTGCCCACGTCGTTCCTGGTGCCCGCGGACGTCATCGCTGCTGCCGAGCGCGACCTGACCCCGCAGTTGCGCGCCGCCCTGGTCGAGTCGATCCGCCGTCGGCGAGCGGTCGCCGAACTCGAAGCGCGGGCAGAAACCAGGCGCGCCGAACCCGCGCCGGGAGCGGTGGTCGAGGCTCGTACGACGCCCGTCGACCGGGTCGGCCTGTACGTGCCCGGGGGACTGGCGCCGCTGGCGTCCTCGGTGCTGATGAACGTGGTGCCCGCTCAGGTGGCGGGCGTGCCGTCCATCGCCGTTGCGTCGCCCCCGCAGGCCGAGTTCGGCGGGCAGCCGCACCCGACGATTCTGGCCGTGTGCGCGTTGCTCGGCGTGACCGAGGTGTATGCGGTCGGCGGAGCACAGGCGATCGCGATGTTCGCCCACGGCGTGCCAGGGCTGTGCGAGCCGGTCAACCTGGTCACCGGCCCCGGCAACATCTACGTGGTGGCCGCCAAACGATTGCTGCGCGGACTGGTCGGCATCGACTCCGAGGCCGGCCCGACCGAGATCGCGATCCTGGCCGACGACACCGCCGATGCCCGCTACGTCGCCGCCGACCTGATCAGCCAGGCCGAGCACGATCCGCTGGCCGGGGCGGTGCTGGTCACCGATTCGATCGAGTTGGCGCAGGCCGTCCGCACCGAACTCGAACCGCAGGTGGCGGCCACCCGGCACGCCGAGCGCGTCCGGACGGCGCTGGCGGGGCAACAATCCGCGATCGTGCTGGTGAACGATCTCGACCAGGGCATCGACGTGGTCAACGCCTATGCCGCCGAACACCTCGAGATTCAGACCCGCGACGCCCGCGCAGTCGCCGATCGCATCCGCAACGCCGGCGCCATCTTCGTCGGCCCGTGGTCGCCGGTCTCGCTCGGTGACTATTCGGCAGGCAGTACCCACGTGTTACCGACCGCCGGGTGTGCCTGCCACAGTTCCGGGCTGAACGTGAACAGCTTTCTCAAGCAGGTGCACGTGATCGACTACTCACGCTCGGCGCTGATGGCGGTGGCGAACGGGGTCGAGACCTTTGCTGCCGCCGAGAACCTGCCTGCCCACGGTGCGGCGGTCACGGTGCGGCGGGACGCTGGAGCGGTCACGGGTGGGTCGGGCGACGAGATCCCGGCGTCCGCCGGGATGACGGATGCCTCCGCTGGTCCGGGTGGGTCGGGTGACGAGATCCCGGCGTCCGCCGGGATGACGGATGCCTCCGCTGGTCCGGGTGGGTCGGGCGACGAGATCCCGGCGTCCGCCGGGATGACGGATTCCTCCGGTGGTCCGGGTGGGTTGGGTGACAAGATCCCGGCGTCCGCCGGGATGACGGATTCCTCCGGTGGTCCGGGTGGGTCGGGTGAGGAGATCCCGGCGTCCGCCGGGATGACGGATGCCTCCCGTCATCCCGGGCTTGCCCCGGGATCTGGGGCCGCACGGTCCGAGGTCGTCCGGTGAAACCCGAACCGACCCTGGCCGACCTGCCGCTGCGTCCTGAGTTGGTCGGCGAAGAGCCCTACGGCGCACCGCAACTCGACGTGCCGATCTGCCTCAACGTCAACGAGAACCCCTTTGCGCCGAGCCCAGAGATCGCCGCCGACATGGCCCGCGCTCTCACGGCGGGCGCGACCGGGCTCAACCGGTACCCCGACCGCGAGGCCACCGGGCTGCGCACCGCTCTGGCCGCCTACCTTGGCCATGAGTTGACCCTCGACAACGTGTGGGCGGCGAACGGCTCGAACGAGGTGATGACCCACGTGCTCGGCGCCTTCGGCGGCCCCGGACGCACCCTGCTCGCCTTCACCCCCACCTATTCCATGTACCCCGAATACGCTCGCAACACCCACACCCGCTACGTCACCGCGCCGCGGCACGACGACTTCACGCTGACCGCCGACCTCGTGCTGCGCGCGATCGCCGACACCGAGGCCGACGTGGTGATCATCACCACACCCAACAACCCGACCGGCACGCCCACCCCGCTCGCCGTGACCGAGGCCGTGCTCGAGAACACCGACGCCATCGTGGTGGTCGACGAGGCCTACCAGGAGTTCAGCCGACACCCCGAACAGACGTCGCTGACCCTGCTGCCCCGCTTCGGCAACCTGATCGTCAGCCGCACCATGAGCAAGGCCTTCGCCCTGGCCGGCGGACGACTCGGCTACCTCGCCGCCGCACCCGCCATCGTGAACGCCTGCCGCATCGTGCGGCTGCCCTACCACCTGTCGTCCCAAACTCAACTGGTCGCCGAGACGGCGCTGAAGCACGCCGGATTTCTGCTCGGCCAGGTCGATCAGCTGCGGCGCACCCGCGACGAGATGCTGGTCCGGCTTCCTCGACTCGGGGTCGAGGTGATCGACTCCGATGCCAACTTCTGTTTGTTCGGTCCCTTCGCCGACCGGCATGATGTGTGGCAGCGCCTGCTCGATCGGGGTGTGCTCGTCCGCGAGACCGGACCGGCGGGTTGGCTACGGGTTTCGGTCGGCACCCCGCACGAGACCGAGTTGTTCTACCAGGCACTTGCAGAGGTTTTGGAGGAGATTCGATGAAGGCACGCACCGCGAGCGTCGAGCGGTCGACCAGCGAGTCGATCGTGAAGGTGTCGGTGAACCTGGACGGCAGCGGCCTGGCCACCATCGACACCGGCGTCGGGTTCTACGACCACATGCTGACCGCCCTGGCCAAGCACTCCCTGATCGACCTCGACGTGCGCACCATCGGCGACCTGCAGATCGACGGACATCACTCCATCGAAGACACCGCCATCGTGCTGGGCCAAGCCGTCCGCGAGGCACTGGGCGACAAGCGCGGCATCGTCCGCTTCGGCGACGCCACCGTGCCGCTCGACGAGGCCCTGGCGCACGCCGTGGTGGACGTCGCGGGCCGACCGTACGCGGTCTGCTCCGGCGAACCGGAGGCCCAGATCTACGCCCTGATCGGCGGCTCCGGCGTTCCGTACGCGGGCTCGATGACGTACCACCTGATGGAATCCTTCGCGATCAACGCCGGCATCTGCCTGCACCTGCGCCTGCTGGCCGGACGCGACCCGCATCACATCGTCGAGGCCCAGTTCAAGGCCGTCGCCCGGGCGCTGCGGATCGCGTTCGCCATCGACCCACGGGTTGCGGATGCCATTCCGTCCACGAAGGGCGCCCTGTGACCGCTCCCCGGGTGGTGGTGCTCGACTACGGCTCGGGCAATCTGCACTCCGCCACCCGGGCCCTGGCCGCGGCCGGTGCCGACGTCACCTTGACGGCGGACAGCCGCGCGGCGTCCGCGGCCGACGGCCTGGTGGTGCCCGGCGTCGGGGCGTTCGCCTCCTGTATGGACGGCCTTCGCGCGGTCGGCGGCCCGCAACTGATCACCGACCGGCTGGCGCGGGGACGTCCCGTGCTCGGCATTTGCGTCGGCCACCAGGTGATGTTCGGCCACGGCGTCGAACACGGTCACGACGCGGCGGGCGTGGGCGTGCTGCCCGGGGTGGTCGAACGGTTGAACAGCGACCGGCTGCCGCACATGGGCTGGAACACCATCGAACCACCACCGGGCAGCACCCTGTTCGCGGGCCTGGCGGGGGAGCGGTTCTACTTCGTCCATTCCTACGCGGTGCGAACCGCCGACCGGCTGGCGGACGACGCGCACGTCACCTGGGCCGAGCACGGCGGCGACCGGTTCGTCGCGGCCGTCGAGGTGGGGGGCCTGTCGAGCACGCAGTTCCACCCCGAGAAGTCGGGCCGGGCCGGTGCGGCCCTGTTGAGCAACTGGCTCGCCACCCTCTGAACCATCGGATCCACCGCTGGTCGAGGGTGTCGGGCCGAGAGGGCTGGGGGTTACGACAATCGCGGCCATCCCAGGCGCCGCTGGTCGAGCGTGGCGGACCCGATGGGGGTGGGGTTGCGATGATTGCAACCATCGGAAGCGCCGCTGGTCGAGCGTGTCGGACCCGATGGGCCGAGGATGCAGCGACCAAGCCGGCCCGGTCATGCCACGTATTGACCGCCACCAGGCAGCGACGAAGACTGGCCGCATGACCGATCTCAGCGCAGCGCTCACTGCGGCGGCCGAGGAGCAGGCATTCAGTGGTGTGGTGCGGGTCGACGACGCCGGCACCGTCACCGAACTCGCCTTCGGCCTGGCCGACCGGGCGC
>DAOSUG010000157.1:0-405 GCA_035378545.1 Micropruina sp.
CTTCGCCGGGCAGGTGCTGTTGGTGCTGATCCCGGCATCGGACGGGGTCGCGCAGCCGTCCACCTACGCGTTGCTGGGGGTGTGCCTGCTGCTGGACGCGTTCGGCGCCGGCATGCTCTTCATGCTGTCGGAGTCGCTGGTCGCACTGCACGTCGACAAGCACGAACGCTCCCGAGTGATGGCCATCCAGCGCACCTGCGTGATGCTGGCGACCGCACCGTTCGGCTGGATCTCGGGCTGGCTCTCGGCCATGGACCGGCGGCTGCCGTTCGTGCTGACCGCGGTGCTGCTGGGCATCGGTGCGGTGGTCGCGGCACGGTTCTGGGTGACCACGCACTCCGATCAGGAGGGCGAGCCGATGCCCATCGCCCCGGTCAGGTCGAGCACTTCGACGACGCGGGCGTA
>DAOSUG010000157.1:415-3567 GCA_035378545.1 Micropruina sp.
ATCGGATGGCGCCGGCGTGTCGTCGATGTGGGGTGACATTGCGTCCTCTGACGGAGGTCCGCGAACGGGAAGAGGACAGACCCGTTCCGTTCATGCGTAGCCTGTGGCCCGTGACGTGGGTGCTGTATGCCGTCGGCTTTCTCGCCGACCTCGCCGCGTGGGCGGCGGTCTCGGCGATTCCATTGTTGGTGCTGGACGGCTGGATGGGTGGCTGGCGGCGGTGCTGCTGTTCGTCCTGGTGGTCACGGCGGCCCTAGTCCACGCTGCCCAGCTCGAACTCATCGGCGTAGACCAGCCGGTTCTCCCTGGTCGGTTCGCTGTGCGGGTTGCCCAGGTCGACGGGGTCGCCGACGAAGGTCTCCCACTCTTCGATCCGGACGCGGTGCGTACCCGGCGTGGTCGGACGGGCGAACGGCAGGCCCTCGGGTACGTCCAGTTCGCCGGTCCAGACCAGGTTGGCCAACGAGCCGGCGTAACCGCGCACCATCAGGTCGGTCTGGGTCACCGTCGTCCAGGCGAGATCGCTGGTCGCACCCACGTCTCGGGTCTGAAGCTTGGCCCGCAACACCCGGTTGGCGCCCACCGCTGCGACCCCGGCCAGGGCCCGGTTCGCCGCGGTCAGCCCGACCATGCTGACGGCCCGGGCCCCCACGGCCTCGGCATTTCCGTCGTGGTACCCGGCCGGGCCTGAGACCAGCACCCGCACCCGGCCTTCGCTGACGCGACTCACCGACGCCAGCCGCTCCGGCACGATCTGCACGAAGTCGCAGCGCACCGGCTTGCTGATGTGCCGGCCGTCCACGCTGTAGGGCTGGTAGCGCACCAGCGACAGCTGCACGAACGGCCAGAACCGGGCCGGGAAGCCGATGTCGACGAACCACTTGCGCCGCGCCAGGTTGTACTGCGGACGATACGGAATGACCATCACCTTCACGTTCGGATCCTCCGCCGACGGGTAGACCTGCGGCTTTCCGGACGGTCCCGCGACCGAGTCGTAGTCGTCCAGCCCGATCGCGCCCAGCAGGTCGGTGACCTGGACGGCCTCGCGGTCGGCGACGTTGCTGCCGGCCCAGAACGGGTCGCCGCCCCACTGACTGGTGAACGTCGTCTCGGGACGGGCCCCGACCGCCAGCACCACCCCGATCTGCTCGTCGGCGCCGGTGACGAACCACGGCCGTTCCAGGTACACCCGCACGCCCGAGCGCCGGGTGCGCCGGCGGGCCATCGGCTGATCGGGTTCGGTCTGCTCCTCCCAGCGGAACAGCGGGATCACCGAGTGCACCATCGGCGGCGCCGGCAGCGAGGTGTTCGGCACGTGCAGCGCGACCTCGGCGCTGACGGTGCTGCGCCCGTCGTCGATCGGCAACGCCGGGTCGTCGGACGGCGGCAGCGGCGCCAGTTCGTCCGGCGCGAAGTACTCGCGGAACCGGGTGGTGGCCCGGAACCGGTAGTTCACCAGCCGGTGTTTGGTGTCGCCGAGCTCGTGCACCGCCTGGTGCGAGCGCACATGTCGCACAACCGCGTCATTGTAGGTCTGGTCGGCATGCCCGCCGGCCAGCACCGCGATGTCCTCCCACGGCTCGATGGCGGTCTGGGCCGCCACCTGCCGCTGGTTGGGCAGCGTCTTCCACTGCGGATCGGACAGGTCGTCGAGCACCTCGTCCCAGCGGGCGTCGACGATCAGCGAGTCGGTGCTCGGCCCGTGCAGTTCCACCCCGCCGAGCAGCATCACGTTGGTGGCGCTCGCCGCCCGGTAGATGGTGAAACCGATCGGTTCCGGCGCCGCGATCGGACGGGGCACCGCATGCACCAACGTCAGCGCGGACGGCGGGGTCAGCGGCCACAGCCATCCGTTGGCGGCCGCCTGGGCGACGCCGGGCAATTGCCGGATGCCCTCCGGCAGTTGCAGCCACGGACCCATCAGGCTCAGGTCGTCCAGCGTGAACGACGACGACACCTTGGCCCGCAGCGCCGTGCCGTGCGGCAGCGAGATCGTGATCAGGTGCGCGTCGACCCGGCCGTTCAGCTCGGTTCCCCCGTCGAGCACCAACCGGTAGCCGTCGATCGCCGGCCACGCCGACGAGGCATCGGGCGTAGCCAAGACCCCCTCGAAGCGCGCGGTGAAGCCCTCGACGCCGAACGGCGGCACGATCGAGAACTCCTTGCCGGCATCGGGAAAGACGAAGCCCAGGCCGCGGGCGAGCACGTCCGGCAGGTAGGGGGTGTGCACCAGGTCGGTGTCGTGCACCACGTACTGACCCGAGGCCGGCGCCTCACCGGGCGGCAACGGCAGCGTCTTCAGCTCGCCCGGGGACGCGCCCGGCCCGTTGACCAGCGCGATGCCGTTCTGCGGCTCACGGATGGACGGATCGTCCAGCCGCGGCACATCCAGGTCGAACAGCGTGCCCGACTCGCGGATCGCCGCGTGCAGCCACAGGTTGCGGGCGGGGGCGTCCGGCGAGGCGATCGCGGCGTCGAATGCGCCGTGCTCCTCGGCCCCAGCTGGCTGGTCTTGGGCGGCACCAGGTGGCGCTCGCAGGTTGCGTCGCGGCCCGCGTTGGCAGCGGCGTAGTCGGCCGGCGTTCCCGAGGTCACCACCAGCGAGGACGGATCCTGGCTCACCCACGAGCGGATCACCAGCACCTGGTTCGACTCGCCCTCGGTGAACAACCGGCGCGGCACGATCGCGGGCGGTGGCACGGGTTGCCAGCGCACGAACGGCAACTCGGCCGAGACCGCGAGCGCCTCGGCGGCGCCGATCGGGCCGGCCAGGTCGTCGCGATCCAGGGCGAGTCCGGACGCGATCACGGCCGGGTTCAGCACGGCCGTCGCGGCGGGCGCCAGGGCGTCGTCGGCCAGGCCGCTGGCCAGGGCGCTGCGCACTTCGGCCAGCGCGGACGGTGCCTGTTCGGTCATCTCGCCGCGCTTGACCTGCAGCCGACCGACGATCCGCGGCAGCACCTCCGCCAGTTGCAGGCCGGCCTCGCCCTGGCCGGGCTCGATGGTCTGGACGGCCGCCTCGGCCTCGATCGGACGCTCGCGCAGCCGGCTGAGCGCACCGGCGCGGAACTCCCGCAGGGCACCCAGGTCGACGGTCTGCACCGCAACGAGCTGTTCGGCCGCGACCCCCTCGCCCGGTGCACCCTGGGGCT
>DAOSUG010000157.1:3667-5499 GCA_035378545.1 Micropruina sp.
GCTGGACCTCGCCCGGTGCACCCTGGGGCTGCTGGACCTCGCCCGGTGCACCCTGGGGCTGCTGGACCTCGCCCGGTGCACCCTGAGGTTGCTGGCCCTCGGGCGGTTGCCCGCCACCGTTCGGTCCCTGCCGCGCAGCCTTGCCGAACCGATGCGGCCGCGAATTGCAGGCCAGGTCGACACCCCACACCCGGAAGCTGTACCGGCGTCCGAACCGCAGCCGGGGCAGGGTGCCGGGCGCGGCCGTCCGGTCGATCAACACCGGCGTCGACGGGTCCGCGGGCGGCTGCGGGTCGGTGACGACTCGTTCGACGCCGCCCTCGTTGACCACCGGCAGGGCGGGCCGGGCCGCGGACAGACTCCAGCCGTCCCAGCCGAACACCGCCTCGTGCACGTGGATCGGCGATTTGTCGGCACCGGCATGCGTGGGCGCCGACTCCTGCAGAAAGGCGATGTCGTCGAACTCGAGCGAGCGCCCGCCGACCACGTCGGCCTTCACGTGCACCTGATGCAGCGAGCGCCAGAGATCGGTCGTCGAATCGTGCACTTCGACCCGGACGCCCTGCATCACGTCCTCGGTGGTGAGCAGCGGGGCGTCCGGCGCGGGCAGCATGGGGGGCTGGTTGCGCACCCCGTCCAGCACCGAGGTCTGCCGACCCATCGCGCCCGCTGTGGTGGCGCCATTGTTCTTGCGGGCCACGGTGAACCCGGTGGTGCGCAGCGCCGGGGGAGCGGCGTTGGCGGGCGCGCCCTGCAGCGCCGCCGCGACCGTGCGCGGGTAGCTCGACAGGTACTGCTCGGTCTTCAACGCGGCGCCGTCGGGGTCGAGGTCGAGCAGGTCGAACGAGTCGACGTTGCCGACGGGCAGCCGTCCGTTGATCCACTGCGACTCGTTCTCGGCCCGGGTGACCAGCGCACGCCCGACCCGCCGGGTGGCGACCCGGACGACCTTCGTGGCGTCCTCGCGGTTCGGAATCAGGATGCGGCCCAGCAGCCACTCGCTGGTCGCCAGCCGGTCGGGATCGGAGCGCACGTCGACCACCAGGCCCAGCTTGCGCTGCAACGGTCCGTGATCGTTCACCAGCGACACCCGGGCGTGAAAGTCCGGAATCTGCTTGTCGGGCGGCGGTGGGCCGGGGTTGTCGGGGTCCGGACGCCGCTGGTACGTCGTCTCCTCCTCGGGATGGGAGTAGAACCGCCGCGCCCGGTGCAGTTCGACCAGGGACGGACCGAGGGCCGTCGCGCCGCCCAGCACGTTGTCGGAGACGGAACCGTTCGCGAAGTACTCCCGCGGGTCGCCGAACTCGGCCAGCGGCACGCGCTCGCGGGTCGCCTCGTCCAGCGCCTCGGTGAGGCTGGTCTCGAACCGCGACACCAGGTCGAGCGGGTTGAACCGCTGCCGACCCGCCTCGCCGCCGCGCAGGGTGGTGAAGATGTCGGTGCCGTACCAGGGCAGTTGCTGCACGGTGGGGGCGTCCACGCCGTTCACCATGGTGCCCAGCAGGTTGACCATGCGGGCGATGCCGGTGGTGGCGCCCGGGTGAAAGGTACGCCAGGGACGCTGCGTCCACTCCGGAGGGGTGTAGGAGTTCACCGGGGTCTCGGCCGGGAAGACCTCCTCCCACAGGCCGTCCTCGATCGCCCCGAGCAGGGGTTCGCAGGG
The DNA here is from genome assembly GCA_035378545.1 of Micropruina sp. Lineage (GTDB taxonomy): Bacteria > Actinomycetota > Actinomycetes > Propionibacteriales > Propionibacteriaceae > Micropruina. The sequence goes on from DAOSUG010000157.1 coordinate 5,331, forward strand.
CAGTTCGCCGCTCTGGTCCTCGAGCACGAACCTGGCCTCGGCAAGGGCTTTCGTCCAGTGCTGGAACAGCTCGGTGACCGCGAGGGTGTCGCGTGGATCGTCCACCTCGATGTCGGGCGAGATGAAGAGGGAGACGTGGAAGGGATCGTCCGCGCTGCACGAGTAGGGC
>DAOSUG010000158.1:0-5497 GCA_035378545.1 Micropruina sp.
GCCGCCCCCGACCCCAGGACCTCGGAACCCGCCGGCCCGACCGCCGCCCACCCGACCGCCGCCCTTGACCCCGACGCCCTGTACGAGGCGTTCGTCGACCGGGCCGCGGCCGACGGCCTCGCTCTGTACCCGCATCAGGACGAGGCGATCATCGACGTGCTGTCCGGGGACAACGTGATCGTCACCACGCCGACCGGGTCCGGCAAGTCGCTGATCGCGACCGCCGCGCACTTCGCCTGCGTTGCCGGCGGTGGCCGCAGCTACTACTCCGCACCGATCAAGGCCCTGGTCAGCGAGAAGTTCTTCGCCCTGTGCGCGATCTTCGGCGCCGAGCGGGTAGGCATGGTGACCGGCGACGCAGCCGTCAACGCCGACGCCCCGATCATCTGCTGCACGGCCGAGATTCTGGCCAATCTCGCGCTGCGTGAGGGACGCGCGGCCCGCGTCGACCAGGTGATCATGGACGAGTTCCACTTTCTCGCCGACCGCGACCGCGGCTGGGCCTGGCAGGTGGCCCTGGTCGAGTTGCCGCAGGCCCAGTTCGTGCTGATGTCGGCCACCCTCGGCGACATGACCCAGATCGCCGCCGGCCTCGAGCGCAGCACCGGGCGAGGGGTCAGCATCGTCGGGGGTGCGGTGCGTCCGGTGCCGTTGGTGTTCTCGTGGGCGACCACGCCGGTGCACGAGACCATTCAGCACCTGATCGACACCCACCAGGCGCCGGTGTACGTCGTGCACGCCACCCAGTCCGGCGCCGTCGACCGGGCCCAGTCGCTGATCTCGTCCGGCATCGTCGACCGCACTCACCGCAGCGAGTTGCAGGCGGCCCTGCGCGGCTTTCGCTTCTCGGGCGGCTTCGGCAAGACCCTGTCGACGCTGTTGCACGCAGGCATCGCGGTGCATCACGCGGGCATGCTGCCGCGCTACCGCAGGCTGGTCGAAACCCTCGCGCAGCGCGGCCTGCTGACGGTGATCTGCGGCACCGACACCCTCGGCGTTGGCATCAACGTGCCGATCCGCACCGTGCTGTTCGCCTCGCTGGCCAAGTTCGACGGACGCCGCTCGCGAGTGCTGCGCAGTCGAGAGTTCCACCAGATCTCCGGACGCGCCGGGCGTCCGGGCTTCGACAGCGTCGGCTACGTGGTCGCCCAGGCGCCCGACCACGAGGTCGAGAACACCAGGATTCTGGCCAAGTTCGCCGACGACCCCAAGAAACTGAAGTCGGTGCGGCGCAAGAAGCCGCCCGAGGGCGTCGTCAACTACACCGAGGCAACCTTCACCCGGCTGATCGACTCATCACCCGAACCGTTGCACGCGCGGATGCGGATCACCCACGCCATGCTGCTCAACTTGTTGCAGCGCGACGAGGACACCGGTGCCGCCCTGGTCAGCCTGGTCGACTCGTGCACCGTCGATCGCCCCACCCGGCAGCGCATGCTTCGCCGAGCGGCCGCGATGGCGCGCTCGTTACTGCGAGCGGGGGTGGTGGTGCGGCTGCCCGAGCCCACCGCGGGTGGACGCCGGTACGCGCTGGCCGTGGACCTGCAGCACAACTTCGCCCTGAACCAGCCGCTCAGCGCGTTCGCGCTGGCTGTGATGGTGCAACTCGACCCGGACGCGCCCACCCACCCGCTCGACGTGGTCAGCGTGATCGAGGCCACCCTGGACGACCCGATGGTGATCCTGCTCGCCCAGCAGTTCAAGGCCCGCGGTGAAACGGTGGCCGAGTTGAAGGCCGAGGGCTACGACTTCGACGAGCGGCAAGAGATTCTGGACGAGGTGACCTGGCCCCGTCCGCTCGCCGAACTGCTGGAGGAGGAGTATCTGCGCGAGCTGCCGCAGCACCCGTGGCTGGCCGAGACGCCGCTTCGGCCCAAGTCTGTGGTGCGCGACCTGTTCGAGCGGGCCATGACCTTCGGCGAGTATGTGGCCTTCTACAAGCTGCAACGTAGCGAGGGCCTGCTGCTGCGCTACCTCTCGGACGCCTACCGGGCGCTGCGTCAGACCGTGCCGGAGGGCCTGCGCACCGATGACCTGGAAGACCTGATCGAGTGGCTGGGGGCGTTGACCCGCATGGTCGACTCGTCCCTGCTCGACGAGTGGGAGTCATTGGCGGGGCTCTCGATCGCTCCTTTGACCGACGAACCGGGCGAGGTGCGTCCGGCCACCAGAACGCTGACCAGCAACGTCCGGGCGTTTCGGGTGCTGGTGCGCAACGCGATGTTCCGCCGGGTCGAACTGGCGGCCGCCGACGACGTGGACGCGCTGGCGGCCCTCGAACCCGGCTCGGAGCTGGGTCGCCGGTACTGGGACGAGGCGTTGGGGGAGTACTGGGACGAGCACGACCTGATCGGCATCGGCCCGGACGCCCGCGGTCCGGCCCTGCTGGTGATCGCCGACCAGGGCCGCGCCTGGCAGGTGCGCCAGATCATCGACGATCCCGACGGCAACCACGACTGGTCGATCACGGCAACGATCGACCTGGACGAGTGCGACGAGGCGGGCGAACTGGTGGTGCACACCCTGGGGTTCGCGCGGCTCGATGCCTGACTCGAAGACCGCAGGCGCGTAGGGCTTCAGCCTCGGTGTGTTCAGCGTGGCCGGCGACGAGCACGCCGCCGAACTGATGTGGCAGGTGTGGACCGGGGCGAAAGCCGACCAGGGGCGCAGTCCGTCTACATGCTCGAAGCGGCGGTGAGTAAGCCGCGGGTGTTCGAGCTGCTCAACTCGTAGCGCGAGGGTGCAGGTGCGCCGCGCGGGGAGCCGGGCGACTCCTACGCGCTGGGCACCACCGTGTCGGTCCGGGGCGGTACAGTCGCTGACTCGCCAGCGAGCCCAGGGGAGGGCCCATGTCTTCGACCCGCGTGCACAACTTCTCCATCTCATTGGACGGCTTCGCCACGGGTGAGCCGCAATCGCTGGAGGCTCCGTTCGGCCATGCCGGGCATCGGCTGCACGACTGGATGTTCGCCACCCGGTTCTGGGACGCGTCGGGGTCGGCCGGGGTGGACGATGCCTTTGCGCAGCGCACCGAGGACGGCATCGGGGCCGAGATCATGGGCGCCCACAAGTTCGGCCCGCCGGGGTGGCAGGACGATCCGGGGTGGACGGGCTGGTGGGGCGAGGAGCCTCCGTTCCACACCCCGACCTTCGTGCTGACGCATCGGCTGCGGCCCGCGATCGAGCTGAAGGGCGGCACCACTTTCCACTTCATCGACGCTACGCCGCAGGCCGCTCTCGCACTCGCTCGCGAGGCGGCCGAGGGGCGCGACGTGCGGATCGGCGGCGGCCCGACCGTGGTGCGGGACTTTCTATCGGCCGGCTTGATCGACCACCTGCATCTGGTGCAGGTGCCGATCGTGCTCGGCCGCGGCGTCCGGCTTTGGGACGGACTCGAGGGACTGCAGAACGACTACGCAGTCGAGGCGGTCTCCTCGCCCAGCGGCGTCACCCACCTGACGTTCACCCGCAGGGTTCGTAGCTGACCTGCGACGGCAAGGTCGCCACTAACGCTCGCGATGGGCAGTTCCGGCGGCCTCGCCGTCCAACGCGCGCAGCCGCAACTGGCTCCCTTTCGTGAGGCGAGCCGGCCGCTGGATCGACGCGCCGCTTCCCGCTGTCCTCCCGGGCTGTCATCCTGGTTGTGAGATACCTCCGGATTTGCTGCGGTTCGCGTGGCACGTGCAAGGATCGATGGTTCCGCCGGGGACTCGGCAGCCGATCGAGAAGCGTGGATGGGATGGGAGTCGCCGGACCGTAGTCATCCTGCAGCATGAGGTTGCGAACCTCACCGACGGGGTGCAGTCGGGTGCGGGCAAGGCAGATGACGGTTCAGGACAGGCCGGCCAGTCGGTACAGCACCAGGCTTCCGGCGACGGCGACGTTCAGACTTGCGCCGACGCCGCACATGGGTATCTCGACGCACTCATCAGCCAGATCGACCATGCTGTGCGGGACGCCGTGGTGTTCGTGACCCAGCAGCACGATGGTTGGCCGCCGCGCCGGCTGGAGCCGTGGCAGGGGAATTGCGCCCTCGGCGAGCTCGACGGCGACTATGCACCATCCCTGACTGTGCATGGACCTGACCCACGAGTCCTTGTCGAATACGCGATGCAAGCACGGCCCGCGACGGCCCAGCGTGTTGCCCTGGTTGATGGCGTCGCGATAGTGCGGCGTGTCGGGCACTGCCAAGCAGGCGCCTACGGCGTCGCACGTACGTTGCAGGGTGCCCAGGTTCGCATCGTAGGCAACCCACAAGGGGGCAACGATGAGATGTCCCCAGCATCCGTGCTGGGTTCGGCGGCGACCGCGGCGCAGGTCGGCGGGCGTGGTGACGCGCCTGCTCATGCGGGCAGGGCAAGTCCGATCGGGCAAGAAGTGAAGGAGTTCATACATGGACGCCATTCAGCGGCGGCGCCGGTCCATCGACGAAGGAGGGTTCTTAGTGCAATGGTGCGCGCGTGGCAAGTTGCCGGTCGGGGTACATGGCGCGCGATCGCTTTCGGCTAGGCTTCTGAACGTCCGGATCCGATGAGGGGATGACTACGCAGTCCGCGATCGCCGTTGCCTCTCGACCTCGGCCCGAAGCTCGGATGGCCACGCGTCGATGAAGGGCTGCATTTGGGGATCCCACCAGCCGGTGTCCTCCACGAACGACACCGCCATGGCGTTGGTGACGTATTCCGTCCCGTCGCGGAGGGCGCTCTCGATGACGTCCAGCAGCTTGCCCAGCTTGTCTCGATGTCCCGAGTCGAACTCCTCGATGGCGTAACGCAGGAGATCCGCAGTTAGCAGGTGAAGGAGGAGTTCGTCATTGTGCGCCAGGTGCTCAGTCACAAGATGCTGAGTCTCGGGCACCTTGCTCGTCAGGACGGAAAGGAAGTCATGGGCAGTCATTGGCACCGAAGAATCATCGCGCACTACGTCCGGTATTGCCGCGCTCCGTGTGGTTGTCGTAGCGCAAAACGGGCTAGTGCTCGGCTAGCTCTGCAGCACGACTGCCGGCAATCCCACGGCCTGCCCCATGCGATCCCAATCCAGGCCGTGCTGAATGATCGATGCACGGTTGAGGCTCGACGTCACATGAAAGGCACGCACCCGAGCAACGTAGCCATGGCTGACGCTTACTACCAACCATCCGCATCTGCCGCACCTCGGCTGTGATCTTGTCTGCCGCGGTGTTTGGAGATTCCGTCCGGTTCTAGTGTTGGACCCAGGGTGCGCTGACGCTGAGGTAGGTACCGTGAGTTCGGTCCCCAGTGTACCGAGGCGGGCCGAATGGGAGGAGGGGTGGATGCCGGCGTTTCGGAGTGGGTCTGGCTCTATCATTCACTTGATTCGACTGTTGCGTTTGTTGCGTTTGGAGGAGTGATGAGTGCTTTGCCCGTCTCGGTGGTCCCGACAGCCGGCGACGTCGAGCTTGCCCGCGACGCGCTGCGTCTGGTTGACGGTGCGCTCGCCGAGAGCACGTCTGACGATCCCGTCACCATCACCGTGG
>DAOSUG010000159.1:0-5450 GCA_035378545.1 Micropruina sp.
CATGATCGACACCGCCGCGGCCATGCCGCCGGCGAAGAAGCCCAGCGGCAGGTACTGGCCCGGCTTTTCCTGGTAACGCAGCCAGAAGTAGGTGTCGTTCGGGGCGATCTTCTTCATGAACGAGGTGGCGCCCTTGTTGTAGTTCTGCGGCGACAGCAGCCCGTTGCCCCAGATCAGACGCGCGAGCACGTTCGAGGTGAACACGGTGAGGGCGACCGAGTCGATGTGGCTGCCGAACCACGGAATGAAGCTCAGCCCGATGTTGAACAGGTAGCCGAACGCGCCGAAAGCGGCACCGACCAGCAGCACGTCGAGACGGCCGAGACGGGCCAGCGGCGACGAGGCGTCTCGGCCTGATTCGATCAATCCCTTGTGCATGGCGTACGCCGCGCCGGCAACGCCTGCGGCAAAGGTGATGTGCGGGCCCATCACGGGGCCGAAGGCCACGTAGTTGAAGCCGATGTCGCTGCCACCGACCGCGAAGATGCCCCACGAGAACAGAATCATGAAGCCGGTCAGGGTGAACGCGAAGTTGCCACCGATGGCTGCACCGAAGTACCCGCCGAAGATGGCCGCGATCAGCCCGAGCAGGAAGATAACGATGTCACTGGTGAACATGTGCCGTCCTTGTCAGATTGATTGAGGGAAGGTGAGTCCAGCTGCTCAGTCGCAGCTGGTTTGCGCGGCCTCCGCACTGTTGTCGCCGGTGTCGTACGACTCGAGAGCGGCCACCTTGGGCGCTGAGGACGAGTTCGGGTCGAAGGTGTACCCGAGCCACTCCTTGGCCAGTCGCCTGGCCAGTTCGAGCCCGATGACCCGCTGACCGAAGGTGAGCACCTGGGCGTTGTTCGACAACACGAGTCGCTCGACGGAAAAGCTGTCGTGTGCCGTACTGGCCCTGATGCCGGGAACCTTGTTGGCTGCGATCGCAACGCCCATGCCGGTGCCGCAGACGAACAGGCCACGGTCGGCCTTGCCTTCTGCGATCAGCCGAGCGCCGGCCACCGCCACGTGGGGGTAGTCGACGTCTTCGCCGGATCCGATGCCAACGTCGATGACTTCATCGACCCTGTCGTCGGCCTCGAGGTCTTTCTTCAGTTGCTCTTTGTAGTCGTATCCGGCGATGTCCGCCGCGACCACCACTCGCAGGCCCATTCGTACTCCTTTGCACGAGGTGACGGACCCGCCGACAGGGGTCCGCTGGCCTGAACCTACCAGCGAGCAAGGTGTTTGTAACAGACTTTGTGATGCTTTCGAGCGGTCTGGAACTTATCGGGCCGTTCAGTCGCCCACGGTCACTCGTTGACGGCGCCGGCCTGGGCGACGTTCACGCCCCGCTCGCGCAGGTCGGCGATCAGGTCGGACGGCGTCAGCGCGTCCACGATCACCTGGTCGAAGTCGGTCATCGAGGCGAAGGTGTGCAGCGCCCGACGGTTCAGCTTGGTGTGGTCGAGCAGCAGAATCGACTCGGCCGACGACGCCATCATGGCCCGCTTGACCTGCACACAGTCCTCGTAGGGGTGGAAGCACTGCAGGTCACTGATGCCGGATGCCGACATCAGGCAGTAGTCGGCCCGGATGCCGGCGATCACGTCGGTGGTGGTCTGGCCGAGCATGGCCTCGGCCCATGCCTGGTACTCACCCCCGGTGACGAACAGCCGCACGCCGGAGCGCCGCTCGAGTTCGCGGGCGACCAGCATCGAGTTGGTCACCACCGTGATCGGGACCACCTCGAGCAGCCGCAGTACCCACAGTGCGGTGGTGGAGTCGTCCACCATGATCGAGCTGCCAGGCCTGATGCGCTCGGCGACGACCCGGGCCACCTGCTGCTTGAGCTCGGCGTTCTGATTGACGCGAATGCTGGCGGCGATCTCGTTGAGCCCGGTGGCCACCGCGGTGACCTGGCCACGATGCCGCAGCAGCACGCCCGCCTCTTCGAGGGCCTCAATGTCGCGGTACACCGTCATCGCCGAGACGCCGGTCAGCTCGACGAGTTCGTCCACGGCGGCCGAGCCGTTCTTGACCACTCGTTCGGCGATGGTCATGCGCCGTTCCCGTAGCGCGCCGGCAGAACCCCGGCCACGGCCCCTGACTGCCACCGTCGCTCCTTTGCATACGTCCCGCGTGTGTGGGTAACACTATCGTGCCGCATGTGAGACAAAAGGGCACCCGTTGCTCTCATCCAATCGGTGTTCGCTAGCGCTGAGCACGGCGTGAATCACGGCATTTCTTGCGTGGATCGTCAAATTTCGCTCGTACCGAGTACGCGAGGGTTGCCCGACAGACCGCTAGTCACATTCTTTGAGTGGTATTCACCGCCGAAGAGGACAATCACAGCGGATAGCGGCTACGTTGTGATGATCCAGGCTCGGAGGTGCCGTCGGTTGCGTCCGGGCATTCGGCCGGTTCGCGGCCATCGCATACCCGGCAAGGCAGCCGCACGAAGGAGAGACGTCATGGCAACGCTCGTAGTGCTCGGTTCAGGAATCATGGCAACCGCCCTGGCGACGCCGTTCACAGACAACGGCAACGAGGTGCGACTGGTCGGTACGCACCTCGATCGCGAGATCATCGAGTCGATCAAGACCACGGGTGTGCACCCGAATCTGAACCTGAAGGTGCCGGACGGGGTGACCGCCTACCAACTCGAAGACGCGGCCGAGGCTTTCGAGGGCGTCGATCTGGTGATGAGCGGAGTGAACTCGTTCGGCGTCGACTGGGCCGGTGAGCAGCTGGCCGGCCTGCTGCGTCCGGGCATGCACGTGATCGCCCTGGCGAAGGGCATGCAGGCCGACGAGGAGGGCAACCTGACGATCCTGCCCCGCGCGTTGATGGCACACGTGCCCGAGAGCGTGCGCGACCAGGTGTCGATTTCGGCGATCGCGGGGCCGTCCATCGCGGGCGAGGTGGCGATCCGCCGGCACACCAGCGTGGTATTCACCGGCGACGACCCCGAGGTGCTGGCCATGTGGAAGGCGTTGTACGAGACGGATTTCTACCACGTGTGGACGAACACCGACTTCGTCGGGGTCGAGGTGTGCGCGGCGACCAAGAACTGCTACGCGTTCGGCGCAGGTTTCATGCACGGCACGCTGAATGCGTTGGGCCTGACCAACCCGCAGTACGTGAACTACAACTACGGTGCGGCACTGTTCGGCCAGGCGTCGGTCGAGATGACTCAGTTCATGGATCTGTTGGGTGGACAGCGCACCACCGTGCTGGGGCTGCCCGGCATCGGCGACTGCTTCGTCACCTCGATGGGCGGCCGCAACGTCAAGGTCGGCACCCTGGTCGGCGAAGGGCTCACCTTCTCGCAGGCGCGTGACCGCATGCCCGGCGTCACCCTCGAGGGTGCGGCCGCGATCAAGGTGATCGGCGATGCCTTCGAGCGGCTCACCGAGCGCGGTGTGGTGCGGCCGGAGCAGTTCCCGTTGCTGCGGCACCTGCACGAAGTGGTGGCGAAAGACCGGGCCGTCGACGTTCCGTGGAAGACGTTCTTCGGCGCAGACGGGTCCGGGCAGGGCTGAGGCCCTGCTAAACGCCCTCCGGAAGGGCCCCGGAGGGCGTTGTTGTCCCCGCTGGATGCCCGAGGTCTCGACCGGCGGTGGCCGGTTGGGTCTTGAATGGCTCGACCGCCGAGGACGCGCGGCCCGGCAGAAGCGAAAGTGTGAAGCGGAGTGAGGGTGCACTCCGTCAGGGTGGTCGGGCGTCGGGCAACTCACCGGCGGAGCTTGCGGAGTCGCTGAGGCTGATGGTGCGGGCGGCCGGGGTGCACCCCACTCCGCGGCAGCAAACGCAAAAGACCGCACAACATCAGGCGCGGGGGGAGATCCCGGCGTCCGCCGGGATGACGGTGTGACGCTGTGCCCCCGTTCCTGTGCCGGTGGTGACGCGGAAGGGGTCTGTTCACTATCCCGTTCATATGACGAGTCGCGGCAGCGTCCACGAACAGAAGTTAAGCGGGGTGGGGGGAGTCGGCGCAGAGACAGTACGAAGCACTTCGTCGTTCGGGCGGAGCCCCCGACGACGACAGGACCGTCTCAAGCCGAGCTCCCCCCACCCCGCGACCGTGAGGGACAGAGTCCGGAAGGGACCTCGACAAGCTCGACGAACGACAGGTTCGACCGACGGAGGGGTCTCGACAGGCTCGACCAACGAGGTATCAGCGTCAGCTCAGCCCGTAGGCCTGGTGCACCAGGAAGATCGGGTGCTCCACCGCGGCGCCGCTGCCCTTGCGGATCTGCCAGCGGCACGTTTCGGTGTCGCACATGGCGAACTCGGGGTTGACGCGCTTCACCTTGTCGAACAGCCCTTGACCGACGGCCTGGGCGATCGCGTACTTCTCCTTCTTGAGCCCGTAGGTGCCCGTGATGCCGCAACAAGTCTCCTCGGATTCGACCGCCTGCACCCCCGGAATCAGTTGCAGAATCTCGAGCGCCGGCTGACCCATGCCCTGGCTCTTCAACTGGCACGGCGCGTGGTAGACCGCCGTCAGTTCGATCGGCTTGAAGTCGGTCGGTAGTTCGCCGGCTTCGTGCAGTTCGAGCAGAAACTCCATGATGTCGCGAATGCGGGTGCCGACGTCGGCGAGCCGGGCGTCGTCCACACCCATGATCAGGTGCGCCTCGTGCTTCAGCATGCCGGTGCATGATCCGGACGAGCTGATGATGGTCAGGTCGCGCCCGGACGAGCGCAGCTCATCGCAGAGCTTGAGCACCTTGCGGGTGGCGCCGTCGAACAGACCGTTGGACTGCTCCGCCAGGCCGCAGCAGCCCTGCTTGGGCACCAGCACCTCATACCCCAGGTGCTCCAGCACCTCGATCGACTTCTTCGACGTCTCCACCTCGAAGTAGCCGCCGGCGCAGCCGTGGAAGAACACCAGGGTGCCGCGGGTGGGCGGCGGCGCCGTCCGGGTGCGCTTCTTCAGCCAGCCGGTGATGGTCTGGGTGTGGGCGCGCGGCATCGGGGCGTCGCGATGGATGCCGATCACCTTCTCGACGATCCCGCGCAGCGGTTTGATCGACAGGGCGGCGTTGGCCAGCGGGGCGACCGGAGTCATCGCCTTGCCCATCAAGGTGGTCTGGGTGATCAGCCGGTCACGCAGCGGCATGTGGTCGGCCTTCATCACCGCCCGTGCCTGGCCGTTCAGCTCGGCGATCTTGACCCCCTGCGGGCAGTTCAGCGTGCACGCGCCGCACGAGCTGCAGTAGTCCAGCGAGTGATCGACGGACTCGCCGTGCCTGAACCGCTCGGCCTGCGGCCCGACGTACTTGGGCCCGGTGAACTTGTCCGTCACGGCCGAGACCGGGCAGTGCGTCTCGCAGATGGTGCACTTCACGCAGTGATCGAGTGAGGCCCGCGCGAGCTGAGTGGCGGCGTACTCCAAGCCGTCGGAGGCGTTCATGAGGCTGCTCCTTGCGTGGTTTCGGTGGCGGCCGTGGCCAGAATCG
>DAOSUG010000160.1:0-5431 GCA_035378545.1 Micropruina sp.
TGACCGTGACCAGGCTGATCGTGCTCACCGACACCACGCGCAGGCCGGCCAGCAGCACCGGACCGGCCAGCGGCAGTTCCACCTGCCAGAACCGGCCCGCCGCGGAATAGCCCAGCGCCGTGGACGACAGCCGCACCGGCGCGTCGACCGACGCCAGGGCGTCCGCGGCAGAGCGCACCATGAGCGCGATCCCGTACAGGGTGAGCGCGATGATCACGTTGAGCCGGTCGCGCACCCCGATGCCGATGATCACCGGCAGCACCACGAACAGGGGCAGCGACGGAATCGCGTACAGCAGCCCGGCCGCGGTCAGCAGGGTGGCCCGCGACCACCGGTAGCGGTTGGCGACCCAGCCCAGCGGCAGTGCGAGCACGAACGACAGCACAATTGCCGGCACCGCCAGCACCAGATGCGACAGCGTCCGCGACCCGATCAGGTCGAGGTTGGCCAGCACCCAGGTCATGCTCAGCCCCCTGCCGGCGGCTGCTCGACCAGGCGGCCCGCCGGACGTCCGTGGGCATCGAGCACCAGCGTGCCGGTCGGCGTCTCGCTCAGGTGCAGGTCGAGGGTGCCGCGGCCGAGGCCGAGAAACTCGGCGACGAACGAATCGGCCGGATCGGCCACCACCTGCTGCGGCGTGCCCGCCTGCGCGATCCGGGCGCCCTTGGCCAGGATAACGATCTGGTCGCCCAGTGCGAGGGCTTCGGCGATGTCGTGGGTGACGAACACGATCGTCTTGTGCAGTTCGCGCTGGATGCGCAGCAACTCGGCCTGGAGATCGGCGCGCACCAGCGGATCGACGGCCCCGAACGGTTCGTCCATCAGCAGAATGTTGGGGTCGGCGGCCAGCCCACGCGCCACCCCCACCCGCTGCTGCTGGCCGCCCGAGAGCTGGTCGGGGTAGCGCCGGCCCATCCGCGCTTCGAGGCCGACCAGCTCCATCAGTTCGGACGCCCGTCGGTGCGCCTCGTCCTTCGGCACGCCGTTCAGCAGCGGCACCGTGGCGATGTTGTCGATCACCTTTCGGTGGGGCAGCAGGCCGGCGTTCTGCATCACGTACCCGATGCGCCGGCGCAGCGGCACCGGCGGAACCTCGGCCACGTTCTCGTCGTCGATCCAGACGATGCCGCTGCTCGGATCGACCATTCGGTTGACCATGCGCAGCAGCGTGGTCTTGCCGCAGCCGGACGAGCCGACCAGAACCGTCGTCTGGCCGGTCGGAGCCTCCAGCGAGAAGCCCTGAACGGCCTGCGTTCCGTCCGGGTAGGACTTGCTGACGTCCTCGAAGCGGATCATGGCCCCTACTCAACAGCATGACGCCGACACTGGTAATACCTAGCCCCGTTTGAGACGACTATTGTCGAGGCAGTTCACCCCAACGGGCGTAGACCGAACGAAAGGCAGCGATGGCCGAGACCGTCAGTCACAACCAGCGCAGGTCGCGCTTCGAGATCGTGGTCGATGACGAGTTGGCGGGTTTCGCGCACTACGACCTGTCCAACGGTGTGGCCACCTTCGACCACACCGAGGTCAAGCCGGCGTTCAACGGGCGCGGCCTGGGCACCACCCTGGTGGCCGGCGCCCTCGATCAGGTGCGGCAGCACGGCATCTGGAAGGTGCGCGCCACCTGCCCCTTCGTGGTGACCTTTCTGAGGCGGCACCCCGAATACGCCGACCTCGTGGTGCCCTGAGCCCGGCTCGGATCCGAGGTCAGTCCCGGGCGTACCGGGTGACGAAGTTGCGCAGCAGCCGGTGGGGGTGCTCGGCCACCCCGGACGTGCGCGCCATCTCGATCAGAATGTCGAAGTCGTCGGGGTGGAAGTACCCGGCGTTGCGGTAGATCTGCATGCGCTGCGCGAGTGAGTCGATGTCGAGCTCGGGGTGGAACTGGGTGACGTACACGTTGCTGCCGTGCCGGTACATCTGCACCGGGCAGGCGACGCCCGTGCCCAGCACCGTCACGCCGGGAGGTGCGCCGTTGCAGGCCTCCTTGTGGCCGACGAAGGCCTGGAACGTGGCCGGAATGCCCGCCATCATCGGATCGTCGGACGCCGCCTCGGTCAGTGTCACCTCGATGGCTCCGAGCCCCTCGCCGTAGGTGCGATCGACCGTTCCGCCCAGATGCACGGTCACCGTACCGATGCCGTAGCACATGCCCAGAAAGGGAAAATCGGCATCAACGATGTGGTCCACCACGTTGCGAATGTCGCTCTCGACCCGCAGTTGCAGGTCGGACTTCACCGCGTCCGAGATGTTGAACGGGCTGCCGCCGAGAAAGACCCCGGAGTAGTCCTCCAGGTACAGCCGGGGCAGCGGCCCGGCCTCGACGCGAAGGTGCACCAGTTCGTCCGGTGCCAAGCCGGCGTGCACGCGCACCGACTCGTACTCGTCGCGGGCGGCCTTGTCATGGTCACGGGTGGCGAGCAGCACGAACGGTTTCACGGCGAGAAGGGTAGCGGCCAGCTCGGCCGCTCCGCCCCGGTCTCGGCCACCAGCTGCCGCAGCGCCGCGGACGGCCCGCCCGCGGCCCGTTGCCGCAGGTAGCTCGGCCCGTGCTCGAGTAGTTCGGCGATGAAGCCCAGCTCGTCGGCACAGTGCAGTTCGGCGGCGATCGTTTCCAGCCGGTTCAGCCAGTCCATGATGCCCTCGCGCATCGGACGCACCTTCTGCCCCACCCGCGGCGTCACCACATCGGTGTCGAGCCCGTAGCGGGCGGCCCGCCACTTGTTCTCTTTCATGAACCACATCGGCAGCCGGGCGATGCCCCGTCCGTCATCGAGCTCGCGCGACATGTAGGTGGCCAGGCACTGCGCCAGTGCGGCCATGGCGCCCAGTTCGGCGAAGGTGGGCACCGAGTCGAGCACCCGGTTCTCGACCGTGCCGAAGGTGGACGGACGCACATCCCAGCGAATCTCGCTCGGCACCGTGATCATGCCGGCCTCTTCGAGTTCGCTCGCGTAGTGCTCGAACTCGTCCCAGCTGTCCAGCGGATAGGGCAGGCCGTTGGTGGGCATCTGTTGAAACAGCATGGTGCGGTGCGAGGCGTAGCCGGTGTCTTCGCCCTCCCAGTACGGCGACGAGGCGGTCAGGGCGATGAAATAGGGCGAGAACCGGGCCAGGCCGTAGGTGATCGGCAGGGCCTTGTCGCGGTGATCGATGCCGACGTGCACATGGGTGCCGAAGATGGACATCAGCCGGCCCCAGTAGGCGTTGCGTTCGGCCACCACGTGATAGCGCGGGGTGTCGAAGTGGTGCTGGTCGTGGGCCGGTGAGCGCGGGTGCACGCCCGCGCCCAGCAGCAGGGTGTCGTCGCCGGCGATCGCGCGCACCCGCTGCAGGCTTTCGCGCAGGTCATCCATCGCCTCGTCGACCCGATGATGCACGCCGGTGACGAGTTCGATCATGTTGGTCAGGTATTCCTGCCGGATCGGGCCGCGCTTGGGATCGTCCACGGCGTCCAGCAGGCGCTGAGCCCGCGGCACCAACTCGAGCGAGTCGGCGTCCACCAGGGCGAGCTCCCACTCGACACCGAGCGTCGGGCCGCTGGAGGGCACGAAGTCGACTCGCATGCAGATCCCCTGACTGGCTGCTCGCCGCGGCAACCGCAAGGAGTCTAGAACGCCTCGAGCGCCGGCATCAGGCCTCGACCCACCCGTAGAGGCCCTTGGTGGCGATGGTGCGCTCGACCACCCGGTTGTCGATGTCGCCGCCGATCACCGTCAGCTTGCCGTTCGCCAGCACCTCGACCACGACGTCGACCCGGGTGCTGGTCTTGGGGCTGGTCGGGCCGGTGCCGCTCAGCACCAGATCGCCCGGCCCGACACCGGCGGTGCCCTCGTGGGCGCGGTTGTGCTTCTGTCCCCAGGTGAACAGGTCACCCGAGAACGAGAACTTCGGCACCACGTTGCCGGCCTTGTTCCAGACCCAGGTGGCGAACAACGAACTCCAGGGCATGCAGCCGCCGTAGGCGTTGCACTTCTTCTTCTTGCCTTCGACGCCGCGCTGACCCCGGGCCACCTTGACGATCGCCTGCTCGACATTCGGCGGCCGGCTGGTGACCGAGGCGGTCGGCTTGACCGCGCCCGCCTGGCACAGGCTGAGCGCCGCCTCGTCCGCATTCACGAACACTGACGCGACGTAGCCGGTCTTTTTCTTGTAGGTGACCTTGTTCCACACGTTCGACGCGTGGGTGCCGTTGCTGACCGTGTCGCCGATGGTTCTGCACGTCATCGTGATCGCCGTCTTGTGCGGTATGCGCAGCAGCCTCTTGCTGCTGATCGTGGGCTGCTCGCGCAGCGACAGGGGGGTCTTCTTGTTGGTGGCGACCGTGCCCTTGACCGGGGGCAGTTGCGCCTTGGCGGTGGTGGCGGACGCCCGCGGTGTGGGGCTCTGCTGCGTACCGGACGCACCGTCGGTGCACCCGGTGACCGCCGCGGCGACCACCAGCGTCAGTACCGCAGTCGCTGTACCCCGTGCCGCCATGCGTTCGACGGTAACACGCCGCCCGGACGGTGCGCGCGGCGGTCGTCGCCGCGGGCGCACCGCCCGGTCTCCCATGGGGTGGGTGGATCTGCGGCTCAACCGTTGACGCCGGCCAGGGTCTCGCCGTATGCGGCATCGGCGGGCACGGCGGACGAACCGGTGTCTTCGAGCAGCAGCGAATACCAGGTGTCGGTGCTGCGGGTGTAGGTGACCGACCCGGCATCGGCGATGCTGCCGACGTCTTCGTGCGGGGTACCGATCACGACGCCGTCCGCCATCGCTTCGCCGTCGTCGGGATTGCCGCCCAGCACGCTGACCGACCAGCCGAAGTGATCGGCCGCCTCGGGTGCGCCGGGCACACCGTCCGCACCCTGACGCAGCGCCCAGGTGAGGCCGCCGGCCCGATTGGCCCGGAACATGGTGACCGAACCGGCGCCCAGCACGCTGCCGATCGCCTCGCCGGGGGCCCCGACGATCGCGGTCAGCTGGTCGAGGGTGTTGATGCCCAGTGCGACCGACGACCCGAAGTAGTCGCCGCTCTCGTTGGCGCCGGGAATGCCGGCGGTGTTCTGGTTGACGGCGCGCAGCGACTTCACCGTGCGGGTGGCCGGGTTGAAGTTGAGCACGTGCACCTGGCCGGTGTACGTGGCCGAGCCGATGGTTTCGCCCGGCACACCGACCAGCACATAGTGGTCGCGGTAGGCGACCGCCTCGCCGAACCGGTCACCGCTCTCGGCCGTGCCTGGCACTCCTGCCGAGTTCTGGGTGACGCCGACGCCGGCGAACGTGGTGGGTGCGGCGTCCGTGGCCGACAGCATCGTCACAGAGCCGGCGTTGCTGCGGGTGCCGACGGCCTCGTTGGGCGTACCGATCACGATGGCCCGGCCCTGGCCGGCCAGCGCGGTGCCGAACCGGTCGCCGTTCTCTGAGCTGCCGGGTACGCCCGGCG